>NZ_VUAZ01000067.1 GCF_009296165.1 Pseudomonas kitaguniensis
AGTTTTACAGTTGATACATGAATTGACTGACCCACCGCTATCGGGAGCAAGCCCCCTCCCACATTCAGGGCTCCATTAATTTGAAAGCCCCATGTTTTCAGTTCGCCTTATGAAGCGATCAACTGGCGCAGCACATAGTGCAGAATGCCGCCCGACTTGAAGTACTCCACTTCATTCAGCGTATCAATCCGGCACAGCACCTCGAGCTTTTCACTGCTGCCATCCTCCCGGGTAATCACCAAGGTCAAATTCATCCTTGGCTCGATCTCGGCATCGGTCAGGCCGAGAATGTCGATCTTCTCCTTGCCCGTCAGCTTCAACGCCTTGCGGTTCTGGTCCAGCTTGAACTGCAACGGCAGCACACCCATGCCCACCAGATTGGAGCGGTGAATACGCTCGAAGCTCTCGGCGATCACCGCCTTGACCCCCAGCAAATTGGTGCCCTTGGCCGCCCAGTCACGGCTTGAACCGGTGCCGTATTCCTGGCCGGCAATCACCACCAGCGGTGTGCCGGAGGCCTGATACTGCATGGCCGCGTCGTAGATCGGCATTTTCTCGCCGGTGGGGATGTACAGCGTGTTGCCGCCTTCTTCGCCGCCGAGCATTTCATTGCGGATACGGATGTTGGCAAACGTGCCGCGCATCATCACTTCATGGTTGCCACGGCGTGAGCCGTACGAGTTGAAGTCACGCGGTTCCACACCTTTTTCACGCAGGTAACGGCCAGCGGGGCTGTCGGTTTTGATGTTACCGGCGGGGGAGATGTGGTCGGTGGTCACCGAGTCGCCGAGCATTGCCAGCACGTTGGCGCCTTTGACGTCCTTGATCACCGGCGGCGGGCCGGCAATGTCATCGAAAAACGGCGGGTGCTGGATGTAGGTTGAGTCTTCCTGCCACACATACGTCGCCGCTTGCGGCACTTCAATTGCCTGCCACTGCTCGTCGCCGGCAAACACCTCGGCGTATTCCTTGTGGAACATGCCGGTAGTGACTTGGGCCACGGCGTCGGCAATCTCTTTGCTGCTTGGCCAGATGTCTTTCAGGTACACCGGCTTGCCGTCCTGGTCGTTACCCAGCGGCTCGCTGCTGATGTCGATACGCACGGTGCCGGCCAACGCGTAGGCGACCACCAGCGGCGGCGAGGCCAGCCAGTTGGTTTTTACCAGCGGGTGCACGCGGCCTTCAAAGTTGCGGTTGCCGGACAGCACCGAAGCCACGGCGAGGTCGGCTTTCTGGATGGCTTTTTCGATCGGCTCGGGCAACGGGCCGGAGTTGCCGATGCAGGTGGTGCAGCCATAACCGACCAGGTCAAAGCCGAGCTTGTCCAGGTACTGCGTGAGGCCCGCCGCCTTGTAGTAGTCAGTGACCACTTTGGAGCCTGGTGCCAGTGAGGTTTTCACCCACGGTTTGCGCGTGAGGCCCTTTTCAACGGCCTTTTTCGCCACCAGACCAGCGGCCATCATCACGCTGGGGTTGGAGGTGTTGGTGCACGAAGTGATCGCGGCAATCACCACGGCGCCGTTTTTCAGGCGATAGGTGTGGCCATCTTCTTCGTAGTCGGTTTCACCCACCAAATCGGCGTTGCCGACGGCGACACCACCGCCGCCTTCGCTTTCGAGGCGACCTTCTTCTTTGTTGGTCGGTTTGAATTGCAGGTCGAGGAAGTCGCTGAAGGCTTGGCCTACATTCGGCAGCGACACACGGTCTTGCGGGCGTTTCGGCCCGGCGAGGCTGGCTTCGACGCTGCCCATGTCCAGCGCCAGGCTGTCGGTGAACACCGGCTCCTGGCCAGCGTTACGCCACAAACCCTGCGCCTTGGTGTAGGCCTCGACCAGTTTTACCGTGGCGGCCGGGCGGCCGGACAGGCGCAAGTAGTCGAGGGTCACCTCATCCACCGGGAAAAAACCGCAGGTGGCGCCGTATTCCGGGGCCATGTTGGCGATGGTGGCGCGGTCGGCCAAGGGCAAATCCGCCAAGCCGTCGCCATAGAACTCGACGAACTTGCCGACCACGCCTTTTTTACGCAGCATCTGCGTCACCGTCAGCACCAGGTCGGTGGCGGTAATGCCTTCTTTGAGTTTGCCGGTGAGCTTGAAGCCGATCACTTCCGGAATCAGCATCGACACCGGCTGGCCAAGCATTGCCGCTTCCGCTTCGATACCGCCCACGCCCCAGCCGAGTACGCCGAGGCCATTGATCATGGTGGTGTGCGAGTCGGTGCCGACCAATGTGTCGGGGAACGCGTAAGTGCGGCCGTCTTCGTCCTTGGTCCACACGGTGCGGCCGAGGTATTCGAGGTTGACCTGGTGGCAGATGCCGGTGCCCGGCGGCACCACGCTGAAGTTGTCGAAGGCGCTTTGGCCCCAACGCAGGAAGGCGTAGCGTTCGCCGTTGCGCTGCATCTCGATGTCGACGTTTTGCTCAAACGCGCGGGCGGTGCCGAACTTGTCGACCATCACCGAGTGGTCAATCACCAGGTCCACCGGGGACAGCGGGTTGATGCGCTGCGGGTCTCCACCGGCCTTGGCCACGGCGGCGCGCATGGCGGCGAGGTCGACCACCGCGGGCACCCCGGTAAAGTCTTGCATCAATACGCGCGCGGGGCGGTATTGGATTTCGCGGTCGGACTGGCGCTGTTTAAGCCACGCGGCGATGGCCGTCAGGTCGGTGCCGGTGACGGTTTTGCCGTCTTCCCAGCGCAGCAGGTTTTCCAGCAGCACCTTGAGCGACATCGGCAGTTTGTCCAGGTCGCCGAGGCTCTTGGCGGCTTCGGGCAAGCTGAAGTAGTGGTAGGTTTTGTCGTCGATTTGCAGGGTTTTAAGGGTTCTCAGGCTATCAAGGGATGACATTACATGACTCCTTATGGTCCGCACGGCTACGGACCTGACGGGACGAACAGAGCGTTCAACTTAGCCCTGTTTTCATTAGCAGGCTAATAACTGGACTGTATCGTTAAGCCCAAGGTTCCGAACTCGGCTATCATGCGCGCGTTTTCATGACAGGCATTGCGATAGCGCAAGCCAGTTGCCAGGAGAGTCAATGAACACCCTTTTTATGCACTGCCGCCCAGGTTTTGAAGGCGAAGTCTGTTCCGAGATCGCGGAACACGCCGCGCGCCTGAACGTTTCCGGCTATGCCAAAACCAAAACCGGCAGCGCTTGCGCCGAATTTGTCTGCACCGAAGAAGACGGCGCGCAGCGCCTGATGCACGGCCAGCGGTTTGCCGAGCTGATCTTTCCGCGGCAGTGGGCGCGCGGTGTGTTTATCGACCTGCCGGAAACCGACCGCATCAGCGTGATCCTCGCGCACCTGCAAGGCTTCCCGGTGTGCGGCAGCCTGTGGCTGGAAATGGTCGACACGAATGACGGCAAGGAGCTTTCGAACTTCTGCAAAAAATTCGAAGTGCACCTGCGCAAAGCCTTGTTGAACGCCGGCAAACTGGTCGACGACCCGAGCAAACCGCGCCTGCTGCTGACCTTCAAAAGTGGCCGTGAAGTGTTCATGGGCCTGGCCGAATCGAACAACTCGGCGATGTGGCCGATGGGCATCCCGCGCCTCAAGTTCCCACGCGACGCGCCAAGCCGTTCGACCTTGAAGCTGGAAGAAGCCTGGCACCACTTTATCCCGCGCGACCAGTGGGACGAACGCCTGCACGGTGACATGACCGGCGTTGACCTCGGTGCGGCGCCCGGCGGCTGGACCTGGCAACTGGTCAACCGCGGCATGCTGGTCACGGCTATCGACAACGGCCCAATGGCTGAAAGCCTGATGGACACCGGCCTGGTGCAGCACTTGATGGCAGACGGCTTCACCTTCGTGCCCAAGCAGCCGGTGGACTGGATGGTGTGTGACATCGTTGAAAAACCGGCGCGCAATGCGGCGCTGCTGGAAACCTGGATTGGCGAGGGCCATTGCCGCGAAGCCGTGGTGAACCTGAAGTTGCCGATGAAGCAGCGTTATGCTGAGGTAAAACGCCTGCTGGAGCGCATCGAAGAAGGCTTCAAGGCACGTGGCATTCGCGTGGAAATCGGCTGCAAACAGCTCTACCACGACCGCGAAGAAGTCACCTGCCACCTGCGCCGCCTGGAAACCGCGAAAAAACCGAAAAGCCGCTAAACCCTCAAGGCAACCACCGCTCTAATGGGGGAGCGGCCAGCTACAGGAGTGAACCATGAGTCTTGATCTACCCGTCGACGGCACCCTCGACGCCACCGGCCTTAACTGCCCGGAACCGGTGATGATGCTGCACCAGCACATCCGCGATTTACCGCCGGGCGGCTTGCTCAAGGTGATCGCGACCGACCCTTCGACCCGCCGCGATATTCCCAAGTTTTGTGTGTTTCTTGACCATGAACTGGTCGATCAGCAGGAGCAGGCCGGGACGTACCTCTACTGGATTCGCAAAAAGGCCGATTAACCGCGCGCCTTGTGTGCGTGAATCCGCTGGCGTGCACTGCGCGCCAGGCGCACCAGCAACATCCCCGCCGCACAGCTCAGGCCCACGATCAGCCCTTGCCATAAACCGCTGGGGCCGCTGGGTTCGCCGAGCCAGTCAGTCAGCCCCAACGCATAACCCACCGGCAGCCCCACGCCCCAATAGGCGAACAAGGTCAGCACCATGGTTACGCGCGTGTCTTGATAACCGCGCAAGGCGCCGGCGGCGGTGACCTGGATCGAGTCCGAGAACTGGAACAGCGCAGAGAACACGATCAGCGTCGACGCGAGGTGGATCACAATCGGGTCCGGCGTGTAGATCGCCGCGATCTGCTCGCGAAACAACAGCATCAGGCTGCACGACAGGCAGGCATACGCCAGCGCGGTGCCCATGCCGACGCCGGCGGCAAAGCGTGCCTCACGCGGTTCGCCACGCCCCAGCGCCTGGCCGACACGCACGGTCACGGCTATGCTCAGGGAATACGGGATCATGAACACCAGTGAGCTGACATTCAGCGCGATCTGGTGGCCGGACACCACCGTGGCGCCCAAACTGCCGATCAACAGCGCGATGACCGCGAAGATGCTCGATTCGGCGAAAATCGCGATGCCAATCGGCAGGCCAATGTTCAGCAGGCGCTTGATCACCGCCCATTGCGGCCAGTCAAAACGCTTGAACAGTTCGCAACGCTGGTACGCCGGGCCCCAGCGCGTCCAACCGGCCAAACCGAGCATCATCACCCACATCGCGATGGCCGTGGCCCAGCCGCAGCCCACGCCGCCCATGGCTGGTACGCCGAAATGGCCATAGATGAAGATGTAGTTCAGCGGGATATTCAACGCCAACCCGCACAGGCCCATGACCATGCTCGGCCGCGTGCGGCCCAAGCCATCACTGAAACAGCGCAGCACGTAGTACAGCGCAATGGCCGGCATCCCGGCGGCGATGCCATACAAGTAACCCATGGACGGCGTGATCAGGTCGGGCTCGACCTTCATCGCCTGCAGGATCGGCTCGGCGCTGAGCAGCAACAGGGACGCCGTGATCCCGACCACGACAGCCAGCCATAGCGACTGGCGCACCAGCGGGCCAATCTCGCTGTAGTGGCCTGCACCGTAGCGCTGCGCGACTTTCGGCGTGGTCGCCAGCAACGTGCCGGTCATCAGCAGGTAGACCGGAATCCAGATCGAGTTGCCCAGGCCCACCGCCGCCAGGTCCTGCGGGCTGACGCGACCTGCCATCACCGCGTCGACAAAGCTCATCGCAGTGGTGGCCAGTTGGCCAATCATGATCGGCAAAGCGAGCGTCAACAGGTCGCGCACTTCCCGGCTGATGCGGGCGGGGCGGGTGATGGAGGCGGTGGCAGTGTTCACGTACAAGTGTCCAGTTAAGTGTGGCTGAGGACGGCGGAGTCTACGCCTTGACGCAATGGTCAGGAAAAAACCTGTGTTAGCGATTTGTAAGCGATTTACCGCTGCGCAAGCTGGCTTGCCCGCTCGCCACCACAACGCAGGTCGCTTCCCTGTACACTGCTGTTCCGCGAAAGGAGCCTGCCATGCTGATTGTTGCCGACGAAAATATCCCACTGCTTGATGCCTTCTTCGAAGGGTTTGGCGAGATTCGCCGGGTGCCCGGCCGGTCCATCGACCGCGCCACGGTCGAGCAGGCGGATGTGCTGCTGGTGCGTTCGGTAACCAACGTTAACCGCGCCTTGCTCGAAGGCACGCAGGTGCGGTTTGTCGGCACCTGCACCATCGGCACCGATCACCTGGACCTGGGCTACTTCAAGCAGGCCGGTATCCAGTGGTCGAGCGCGCCGGGCTGCAATGCGCGTGGCGTGGTGGACTACGTGCTGGGCAGCTTGCAAACCCTGGCCGAAATTGAAGGCGTCGACCTGACTCAGCGTACCTACGGCGTGGTCGGCGCGGGTGAAGTGGGCGGGCGCCTGGTCAAGGTGCTCAAGGGTTTGGGCTGGAACGTGCTGGTGTGCGACCCGCCGCGCCAGATCGCCGAAGACGCTGATTACGTCAGCCTTGAGCAAATTATCGCGCAGTGCGACGTGATCAGCCTGCACACGCCGCTGACCAAGTCCGGCAACGGCTCTACCTGGCACTTGCTCGATCGTCAGCGTCTTCAACGCCTCAAGCCCGGCACTTGGTTGATCAACGCCAGCCGTGGCCCGGTGGTGGACAACGCCGCGCTGCGCGACGTGTTGCTGGAACGTGAGGACTTACAGGCCGTTCTGGACGTGTGGGAGGGCGAGCCCGAGGTAGACGTCGACCTGGCTGACCTGTGCGTGTTGGCCACGCCGCACATTGCCGGTTACAGCCTGGACGGTAAACAGCGCGGCACCGCGCAGATTTACCAGGCGTTCTGCGCCCATCTTGGCCAAGCGCCGAGCATTCAATTAAGTGATTTGTTGCCGGCGCCGTGGCTGGCTGAGGTGCATTTGAATGCCGCCACTGACCCTGCCTGGGCATTGGCGACCTTGTGCCGCAGCGTGTACGACCCGCGCCGCGATGATGCGGATTTCCGCCGCAGCCTTGTAGGAACAGTGCAACAACAGCGCGAGGCGTTCGACCTGCTGCGCAAGCATTACCCGCTGCGCCGTGAGATAGATGGCTTGAAGGTGAGCATCAACGGCGAGTCAGCCGATTTGGCGCGCATCGTCGCTGCGTTGGGCGCCGAAGCGCTTTAAACAGCCACAAAAAACCCGGCCACTTGGGCCGGGTTTGAAAGAGCGTGGGCGCTTCAGCCTCGCTGTGCAGGTTTTACCAGGCGCTGTTCCAACTCGCTGCACGCTTGCTGGATCATCTCTTCGGTAATCTGCACTTCGCGGCCTTGGGCGTCGATCACCGAGCAAGGCAGATGCTGCGGTTGGCGGATTACTTCAATTTTGGCGTCGCTGCTGGTTTGCAAGGTCATGGCCTGTCTCCTCATCAGGTTGTGTACCTACTCTAATTCCCCCGCGTGACCAAGCTATTACAAGTCCTTACAAAGTCACCGGTTCGAACGCTCAGTCGACCAGAAATCGATACGAATTTCCAGCCAATCGTTAGACCGATAGCCTCTATTAGCCTGTGTCTGCGGGCATAATTAACCTGACTCATTGTTATTTACTCAAGTTCCCCCAATGTTCAGGTGTAGCGACTTCTATTCCTCACGCAGGTGATGCTCTCCATGTTTTCAGCCCGTCAACGCCGCGCGATTCGCTTGGCCAGCCGCTTTATTGCGCCCTATCGCTGGCAGGCGCTGGGTGCCTTGTTGGCGCTGATCGTTACCGCCGGCATTACCTTGTCGATGGGGCAGGGCATCCGCCTGCTGGTAGACCAAGGCTTCATGACGCAATCTCCGCACCTGCTTAACCAGTCGATTGGCCTGTTTATGCTGCTGGTGCTGGGTTTGGCGGTGGGCACGTTCTCGCGGTTCTATCTGGTGTCGTGGATCGGCGAGCGGGTCGTCGCGGACATTCGCCGCCAGGTGTTCAGCCACTTGATCTACCTGCACCCGGGTTTCTACGAGAACAACCGCAGCTCGGAAATCCAGTCACGGCTGACCACCGACACTACGTTGCTGCAGTCGGTGATCGGTTCGTCGCTGTCGCTGTTCCTGCGCAATGCGCTGATGGTGATCGGCGGCATCGTGTTGCTGTTTGTCACCAACCCCAAACTCACCAGCATCGTGGTGGTGGCGCTGCCGTTGGTGCTGGCGCCGATTCTGATTTTTGGTCGCCGCGTACGCAGCTTGTCGCGCCAGAGCCAGGACCGCATCGCCGATGTTGGCAGCTATGTGTCCGAAACCCTTGGCCAAATCAAGACTGTGCAGGCGTACAACCATCAGCTGCAGGACGAACAGCGCTTCGCCGTCACCGTGGAGGAGGCGTTTGCCACCGCGCGCAAACGCATTGTGCAGCGCGCATGGCTGATCACCTTGGTGATCATGCTGGTGCTCGGCGCTGTGGGCGTGATGCTTTGGGTCGGTGGTATGGACGTGATCGGCGGGCGCATTTCCGGCGGTGAGCTGGCGGCGTTTGTGTTTTACAGCTTGATCGTCGGCAGCGCTGTCGGCACTTTGAGCGAGGTGCTGGGCGAGCTGCAACGCGCCGCGGGCGCCGCCGAGCGGATCGGCGAATTATTGCAGTCGAGCAATGAAATTCAGGCGCCCGCCAGCGGCACCGTGCAACTGCCGCAGCGCGTGAGCGGGCGTATGCAGTTGCAGGACCTGCGCTTTTCCTACCCTTCGCGCCCGGACAGCTATGCCATCGACGGCTTGAACCTGACGATCAATCCAGGCGAAACCCTGGCGCTGGTAGGCCCGTCCGGTGCGGGTAAATCAACCCTCTTTGACCTGCTGCTGCGTTTCTACGACCCGCAGCAAGGCCGCATCCTGCTCGAAGGCCACCCGCTGACCGAACTCGACCCGATGGACCTGCGCCGTCATTTCGCGCTGGTCTCGCAAAGCCCCGCGCTGTTTTTTGGCAGCGTCGAAGAAAACATCCGCTACGGCAACCCGTCTGCCACGCGCGAGGAAGTCGAAGCCGCCGCGCGCATCGCTCACGCCCACGACTTCATCCTGCAAATGCCCGAAGGTTACCAAACCCACCTCGGCGACGGCGGCATGGGCCTCTCCGGCGGCCAACGGCAACGCCTGGCCATCGCCCGCGCGCTGCTGGTGGACGCGCCGATCCTGCTGCTGGACGAAGCCACCAGCGCCCTTGATGCGCAGAGTGAACACCTGATCCAGCAAGCGCTGCCGCAACTGATGCAAGGCCGCACCACGCTGGTGATAGCGCACCGCTTGGCCACCGTGAAGAATGCCGACCGGATTGCGGTGATGGACCAAGGCCAGTTAGTCGCGGTGGGCACGCATCAGCAATTGATTGCGAGCAACCCGCTGTATGCGCGGCTGGCAGCGTTGCAGTTCAGTGACGGGGTGCAAGTGCAAGCGCAATGAAGCTGCCGACACTCGCCCCATAAAAAATGCCCGCATTGCTCAATGCGGGCATTATTCTTCAAGCTTCAAGCTTCAAGCTTCAAGCTTCAAGCTTCAAGCTACAAGCTAAAAGCTGCTTCTCTTACTGATCATCAAAATACCGCTCATGCCAATCCACCAGCGGTTGCGGTGAGTTGAGTTTCTGCCCGTAGATCACCGAATAAGACAGCACGTTCTGTACATACTGGCGGGTTTCGTCGAACGGAATGCTTTCCACCCAAACATCAAAACTCAGGTGGTCGGCGCCGCGCAGCCACTGGCGCACACGGCCGGGGCCGGCGTTGTAGGCGGCGGAGGCGAGCACGCGGTTGCCGTTGAACTGGCTGTGCACCTGGCTCAGGTAAGCGGCGCCGAGCTGGATGTTTTTGTCCGGGTCCAACACTTGTGCCGGGGAAGCCAGCGGGATACTGAACTTGCGTGCGGTTTCCTTGGCGGTGCCGGGCATCAGTTGCATCAGGCCGCTGGCGCCGACGCCGGAGCGTGCGTCGTCCATAAACGCGCTTTCCTGGCGAGTGATTGCGAACACCCAGCTGGAATGCAGGCCGCGCACTTTGGCTTCGCGCACCAACGTGTCGCGGTGGGCCATCGGGAAACGGATGTCCAGGTCGTCCCAGTACTGCGCCTGGCTGATGGTGCGGATTGCCGGGAAGTACCACTTCATGTCGTAGGCCAGTTTGGCCTGGGCGACCATTTCATCGCGGTTGAAGTGACGGCTGACGTGGTACCACTCGCGACGGCCATCGACAATTTGGCCGCGTGCGTAGAACTCCAGGGCGCGGCGAACACCGGGTGTATTGCGCACCTTGTTGACCAGCGCCTGGCTCATCACCAGCGGTTTGTTTTTCAGCTGGTACGGTGCTTTGGAGCGATCCGCCGCGAGGAAACCGTAGAAGTCACGTTCCTGCGCGAGGTTTTTGTACAGCACCAGTGGTTGCGGGTTTTTCGGCTCGGCCAGCTCCAGGCTACGCGCTTGCCAGTAACGCCAGCGGTTGGTGGTCGCAAGGTCCTGCGGCAGCTTGCGGGTCAACTGGTAGGCATCTTCCCAGCGCGCCAAACGCAACAGCAGGCGCAGGCGCCATTCGGAGACGGTGTTATCGCGCAACTCGGGGTCGTATTGGGTCATGACGTCCAGCGCGCGCGGGTCATAACGGCGCGCCAGGGTCAGGCCGATTTCGCGGGCGATCGACACTTTTTCGTCACGCGAGAAGTGCATGCTGCTGGCGTAACCATCGAGCAGGGCCATGGCCTTGTCCGGGTCCTGGCGTGCCAGGCGGCGCAGGCCGAGGCCCACCGCGTCCGACATGGCCTCGTTGGCCGGCAGGAAGCGCGACGGGTCGCCGAGCATGTCGGGCTTCTGCGCCACGTCCACCATCAAACGGCCCTGAGCGCCGAGGGTTGGCAAGGTTTTTACCAGGCTGTTGGCCAGTGCGTAGTTGCGGGCTTCGGCGGCGAGCTTGGTGCGGTCCCAGATTTTTTGTTCGGTGAGTTGGCCGTCGGCCGCCCACTGGCCGAAGGTGGTATCACACGCGGTCGGCTGGGATTTGCCGGTCAGCCAGAGTTTTTCGGTGTTCTTGTAGCCTTCGGCTTTCAGGTTATGCGTGAGCTGGTACTGGGCTTGCAGGCAGTCCAGCTCAACAAAGTTGAGTTTGGCGTCGTAGTACTTTTCAAAGGTCTGCCAGTCGCCACGGTCGGCCAGCCAGCGCAACCAGCGCAGCTTCATCCAGTTGGCCTGGGGCAGGTCGCCGTTTTTGGCGAGGAACTGTTCGATTTCCTCGTTGCTCGCGGTTTTCAGGCGTGCGGTCAGCTCGTCGTAGGCCAGATACGGCGTCAGCGGGTAGTCGGCCAACGCCTGGCTGTATTGCATGTAAGGGCCGCTGTCGCCCCTGGCCAAGGCGCGTTTGGCCTCATCGTAATATTGACGTTGGGTGGTGAGGTCCACGGCCTGGGCGGATTGAACGGCGGTGGCGGAAAGAAGCAGGCAAGATAAAAAATTGAAAAGGCGACTGCGCATGAGACGTCCGTGCAGAGAAATCACGACTAGCACCGGCATCGCCGACACTGATTGCCCCTAGCTTAGCCTTTTGCTTGCAGCCGTTGAAAGCTTTGCCAGCCGGTTGGTTGAAGTTGGTCGTAAATGTCGTTCAGAACGTGTCGATAGCGAAAATGCAGACCGCATCCCACCTTCAAGTCAGGTAGAATGCGCGCCCAGTTTTTGGAGAAGTGTATGACCCTGCTCAAATTCAGCGATGTGTCCCTTGCTTTCGGCGCTATGCCGTTGTTGGACAAGGTGTCCTGGCAGATCGCCCGTGGTGAGCGGGTGTGCATCATCGGCCGCAACGGCACCGGCAAGTCCAGCATGATGAAGCTGGTAAAAGGCGACCAAAAGCCCGATGAGGGCTCTGTTTGGCGCGCGCCCGGCCTCAAAATTGGTGAATTGCCGCAAGAGTTGCCGGTGGCCGACGGACGGACAGTGTTCGACGTGGTCGCCGAAGGCCTCGACGGCGTGGGTGAGTTGCTCGCGCAATACCATCACCTGGCGCAGAACTGTGTGACCGACGCCGACCTGGACAAGCTCATGCATGTTCAGCAAGACCTCGAAGCCCGTGACGGCTGGCGCTTGCAGCAACTGGTCGACAGCACCTTGAGCCGCCTGCAACTGCCGGCCGACAAAACCCTGGCCGAATTGTCCGGCGGCTGGCGTCGCCGCGTCCTGCTGGCGCAGGCGCTGGTTTCCGAGCCGGACCTGCTGCTGCTCGACGAACCGACCAACCACTTGGACATCGGCGCAATCGCCTGGCTCGAAGAGGCCATCAAGGACTTCCAGGGCGCCGTGCTGTTTATCACGCACGACCGTGCTTTCCTGCAGAGCCTGGCGACGCGCATCCTCGAACTCGACCGTGGCGGCCTGATCGACTGGAACGGCGACTACGCCAGTTTCCTGGTCCACAAGGAAGCCACGCTGGCGGCTGAAGAAACCGCCAACGCGCTGTTCGACAAAAAACTGGCCCAGGAAGAAGTCTGGATCCGCCAGGGTATCAAGGCGCGCCGCACCCGTAACGAAGGCCGCGTGCGTGCCCTCAAAGCCCTGCGTAACGAGCGCAGCGAGCGTCGCGAGCGCACCGGCAAGGCCAACATTCAGCTGGACACCGCCGACAAGTCGGGCAAGCAAGTGATGGTGCTGGAGAACGTCAGCTTCCATCACCCGGACGGCCCGTTCCTGATCAAAGACTTCTCGATGGTCCTGCAGCGCGGCGACCGTATCGGCCTGCTGGGTGCCAACGGCACCGGCAAGACCACCTTGCTCAAGCTGATGCTCAATGGTCTGCAACCGACCAGCGGCACTGTGGAGGAGGGCACACGCATCGACGTGGCTTACTTCGACCAGTTGCGCCACCAGTTGGACCTGGAAAAAACCGTAATCGACAACGTTGCCGAAGGCCGCGACTTTATCGACATCGATGGCCAAAGCCGCCACGTACTCAGCTACCTGGGCGACTTTTTGTTCAGCCCGCAGCGTGCACGTACGCCGGTAAAAGCCTTGTCCGGTGGTGAGCGTGCGCGCCTGCTGCTGGCCAAACTGTTCAGCAAACCGGCCAACCTGCTGGTGCTCGACGAACCGACCAACGACCTCGACGTAGAGACGCTGGAGTTGCTGGAAGAAGTGCTGCTGACCTTCAACGGCACTGTGCTGATGGTCAGCCACGATCGGGAATTTCTCGACAACGTGGTTACCAGCACCCTGGTCTTCGAAGGTGAAGGCAAGGTGCGTGAATACGTCGGTGGTTATCAGGACTGGCTGCGTCAGGGCGGCTCGCCGCGCCTGTTGGGCGTGACCGAGAGCAAGTCCGGCAAGGCCGACTTGACCTCGGCGGTGGTTGCTCCGGCAACGGCTGCACCGGCTCAGGAAGCCGCACCGGCGGCCAAGAAAAAGCTCAGCTACAAGCTGCAACGCGAACTGGAAGCCTTGCCCGGTGAGATCGACGCCAAGGAAAAACAGATCGCTGCGGTAGAAGCGGACATGGCTGACGCGGGTTTTTACCTGCGCCCGGCGGCAGAAACCGCCAAGGTCATCGCTTCCCTGGAAACGTTGAACCAGGAGCTGGAAGTGCTGGTTGAGCGTTGGGCCGAGCTGGATGCCTGATTGATCCGCACGCACTAAAAAAAGCCCGGCACTCATCTGTATGAGTGCCGGGCTTTTTACATGAAATGCAATTCAAATGTGGGAGGAAGCAGGCTCCCTCCGACATTTGATCCTCATGGGTCTTACTTGCTGGTGTCTTTGACCAGTTTGACTGCCAGCACATCGCAGGGCGCGCCGTGCAGTACGTCATTGGCAGTTGAGCCCAGCAACAGCGCCAGACCATGGCGGCCGTGGCTGCCGACTACAATCAGGTCGCACTGATGTTCTTTGGCCAAGTGATGAATTTCCTGGCGGGGTTGGCCGTAAGTCAGGTGGGAATTTTCCTTGGTGATTTCCGGGTACTTGAGGATCAAGCGTTCCAGGCGCTCTTTGGCCTGATCGAACTGTTGTTGCTGCAGTTGGGACAAATCCATGGGAACGTCGCCGCCGAACGCCATGGCCATCGGCTCGACGATGTGCACCAGCGAGAGTTTGGCGTTGCTGGCAACAGCGAAGGCTCGGGCGCGCTTGATGACTGGATCGCACTCTTCGGTCAGGTCTACGGCGACCAGAATATGTTCGTAGGACATGGGGCGTTCCTCCAGGGGACTGCAATAAGTTGAGTATGGCTGCTTTCAAGCGGACTGGGTTGCGTCAGGTCATATCCGCTCATCTAGAAAATCGGGAGTACACATATGACGGTCTGGATAGTG
This sequence comes from Pseudomonas kitaguniensis, assembly GCF_009296165.1. Lineage (GTDB taxonomy): Bacteria > Pseudomonadota > Gammaproteobacteria > Pseudomonadales > Pseudomonadaceae > Aquipseudomonas > Aquipseudomonas kitaguniensis. The sequence goes on from NZ_VUAZ01000067.1 coordinate 14,261, forward strand.
GTGTCAATCCTTCTGGTGGTTCTGAGCCCTCTGGCATGGTTGCGCCCGTCGCGCCATCAGAGCGGGCGCATGGCCCTGCGCATGGAGGCGCGCCGCATCGGCCTGGCCATGCAGCTGTCGCCCCAGGAGTGGCCGCACTGGCTCAAGCAGGAGCCGCCGAGCCCGTGCGCGCAATATTGCAGACCGCGGCGCGGCAGTGCGCCAGCGCTCTGGAGTTACTGGCAGCTGGAGCCGGGGGTGTGGGTCAATCGGTGGCGTGAAGTGTGTGTTGATGAGAAATTGTTACCCTATTTTGCACGGTTGCCGGACAACGTCTACAAGGTCGAAGCCGACACGCAAATGATCGCCTTGTATTGGGGCGAGAAGGGCGAAGCCAGTGTCTTGAAGGACATTGACGCGTTGCTCAAGGCACTGGCCTGACGCAGCCCCTGCAATGGGGGCGAGCGCGCAATAAAAAGCCCGACATCATCATCGGGCTGGAGTTGGCCAGGCAGGCCGGTAATTCTTTGATGCTGCGCCGGATGTTCATCCAGGCGCGTTACGCTTATCGCTAGCCTAGCGGCATATCTCATTCTGTACAGCTTTTTGCCGCAGTCGTTGCCTTATTGATTATGTGAATAGTCGAATATTGACGTGCCGCGTGCGCAGGCGCGCGGTTCTGAAATGACTGGAAAGTCGCGTTTTACCCAGCCTTTCGAGCGATTGACAATTACCTGGAATTGGATGAAGGTGACGTACCCAAATCAAACGGGCGTATGAATTGAGCGTTTGCCTGTCAGACGGCTCATACAGAACCCCGACTATCGCATTGGCGGGTGTGCCTGGCGGATTGGCTTGAGCATTGGCGTAATTATCAATGTCCAACCAGAGGCCAGCGTCCAGTGTGTACTGTTCAGCTTCCATATCGTGGAGATCAGTTGATGATTTACGAAGGTAAAGCCATCACGGTTAAAACTCTTGAAAGTGGCATCGTCGAATTGAAATTCGACCTCAAGGGTGAGTCCGTCAACAAGTTCAACCGTCTAACCCTGAACGAACTGCGTCAGGCCGTCGACACCATCAAAGCAGATGCTTCGGTCAAAGGCGTGATTGTCTCCAGCGGCAAGGACGTGTTTATCGTCGGCGCTGACATCACCGAATTCGTCGAAAACTTCAAGCTGCCCGATGCCGAGCTGGTGGCTGGCAACCTCGAAGCCAACAAGATTTTCAGCGATTTTGAAGACCTTAATGTGCCAACCGTTGCCGCAATCAATGGCATCGCGTTGGGTGGCGGGCTGGAAATGTGCCTGGCGGCTGACTTCCGTGTGATGTCGGCCACCGCCAAAGTGGGCCTGCCTGAAGTCAAGCTGGGCATCTACCCGGGTTTTGGCGGCACCGTGCGTTTGCCGCGCCTGATCGGCGCCGACAATGCCATCGAGTGGATTGCCGCAGGCAAAGAAAACACCGCTGAAGACGCGTTGAAAGTCGGTGCTGTTGACGCTGTGGTTGCCCCGGACAAGCTCGCCGAAGCTGCACTGAACCTGATCAAAGGCGCCATCAGCGGCGAATTTGACTACAAGGCCAAACGCCAACCGAAGCTTGAAAAACTCAAGCTCAACGCCATCGAACAAATGATGTCGTTCGAAACCGCCAAAGGTTTCGTGGCAGGCCAGGCCGGCCCGAACTATCCGGCGCCGGTTGAAGCGATCAAAACCATCCAGAAGGCCGCGAACTTCGGTCGTGACAAAGCCCTGGAAGTGGAAGCTGCAGGCTTCGTCAAACTGGCCAAGACTTCTGCTGCGCAGAGCTTGATCGGCTTGTTCCTGAATGATCAGGAACTGAAGAAAAAGGCCAAGGCCTACGACGAAATCGCCAAAGACGTGAAACAGGCCGCCGTACTCGGTGCCGGTATCATGGGCGGCGGTATCGCCTATCAATCGGCGTCCAAAGGCACGCCGATCCTGATGAAAGACATCAACGAGCACGGCATCGAGCAAGGGCTGGCCGAAGCCGCCAAGTTGCTGGTGGGCCGCGTTGATAAAGGCCGCATGACCGCTGCGAAAATGGCCGAAGTGCTTAACGGTATTCGTCCTACGCTGTCCTACGGCGATTTCGGCCACGTCGACCTGGTGGTCGAAGCGGTTGTCGAGAACCCGAAGGTCAAGCAAGCCGTGTTGGCTGAAGTAGAAGCCCACGTTAAAGACGACACTATTCTGGCGTCCAACACCTCGACCATTTCCATCAGCTTGCTGGCCAAAGCCCTCAAGCGCCCGGAAAACTTCGTCGGCATGCACTTCTTCAACCCGGTGCACATGATGCCGCTGGTGGAAGTGATCCGTGGCGAGAAGTCCAGCGAGCTGGCGGTTGCCACCACCGTTGCCTACGCGAAAAAAATGGGCAAGAACCCGATTGTGGTCAATGACTGCCCGGGCTTCCTGGTCAACCGCGTGCTGTTCCCGTACTTCGGCGGTTTCGCCAAGCTGGTCAGCGCTGGTGTCGACTTTGTGCGCATCGACAAAGTCATGGAAAAATTCGGCTGGCCAATGGGCCCGGCGTACCTGATGGACGTGGTCGGCATCGACACCGGCCACCACGGTCGCGACGTAATGGCTGAAGGCTTCCCGGACCGCATGAAAGACGACCGCCGCTCGGCGATCGACGCGCTCTACGACGCCAAACGCCTGGGCCAGAAGAACGGCAAAGGCTTCTACGCTTACGAGGCCGACAAGAAGGGCAAGCAGAAGAAAGTCACTGACCCTTCGGTGCACGAAGTGCTCGCGCCGGTCATCTACGAGCAGCGTGAAGTGTCCGACGACGACATCATCAACTGGATGATGATCGCGCTGTGCCTGGAAACCGTGCGTTGCCTGGAAGACGGCATCGTCGAAACCGCCGCCGAAGCCGATATGGGCCTGGTGTACGGTATCGGTTTCCCTCCATTCCGTGGTGGTGCGCTGCGTTACATCGACTCGATCGGTGTGGCCGAGTTCGTTGCCCTGGCTGATCAATACGCTGATTTGGGCCCGCTGTACCACCCGACCGAAAAACTGCGTGAGATGGCCAAAAACGGCCAGCGCTTCTTCGGTTAAGTGCCCAGACGAACAGAGCGAGAATATTTATGAGCTTGAATCCAAGAGACGTGGTGATTGTCGACTTCGGTCGCACGCCGATGGGCCGCTCCAAGGGCGGCATGCACCGCAACACGCGTGCCGAGGACATGTCGGCGCACCTGATCAGCAAATTGCTGGAACGCAACGTCAAGGTCGACCCGAACGAAGTCGAAGACGTGATCTGGGGCTGCGTTAACCAGACCCTGGAGCAGGGCTGGAACATCGCGCGCATGGCCTCGTTGATGACGCAAATCCCGCACACCGCTGCCGGCCAGACCGTCAGCCGCCTGTGTGGTTCGTCGATGAGCGCGCTGCACACCGCGGCGCAAGCGATCATGACCGGCAACGGTGATGTGTTCGTGGTCGGTGGCGTGGAGCACATGGGCCACGTGAGCATGATGCACGGTGTCGACCCGAACCCGCACATGTCGCTGTATGCGGCAAAAGCCTCGGGCATGATGGGCCTTACCGCAGAAATGCTCGGCAAAATGCACGGCATTACCCGCGAAGCCCAAGACGCGTTCGGCTTGCGCTCGCACCAGCTCGCCCACAAGGCGACCCTGGAAGGCAAGTTCAAAGATGAAATCATCCCGATGAACGGCTACGACGAGAACGGTTTCCTGAAACTGTTCGACTACGACGAAACCATTCGTCCGGACACCACCCTGGAAAGCCTGGCGGCCTTGAAACCGGCCTTCAACCCCAAGGGCGGCACCGTCACAGCCGGTACGTCGTCGCAAATCACCGACGGTGCCTCGTGCATGATCGTGATGTCGGCGCAGCGTGCCCAAGACCTCGGCATCCAGCCGCTGGCGGTGATTCGTTCGATGGCGGTGGCAGGTGTGGACCCGGCAATCATGGGCTATGGCCCAGTACCCGCGACCCAAAAAGCCTTGAAGCGCGCAGGCCTGACCATCGCCGATATCGACTTCTTCGAGCTCAACGAAGCGTTCGCCGCACAGGCGCTGCCGGTGTTGAAAGATTTGAAAGTACTCGACAAGATGAACGAGAAGGTTAACCTGCACGGCGGCGCGATTGCCTTGGGCCACCCATTCGGTTGCTCCGGTGCACGTATTTCCGGCACTTTGCTTAACGTGATGAAGCAAAATGGCGGCAACCTTGGGGTTGCAACCATGTGCATTGGTCTCGGCCAAGGCATTTCCACCGTCTTCGAACGCGTTTAAGCGTTGGCTTGACGCAAGCCGGGGCCCAGTGCCCCGGTTTTTGTTTTTTGGAATTTTTAATATTTTTTTTCAACACATTTTGTAAGAGGGCCAGAGCATGAAAGTCGAACCAGGGCTCTACCAACATTATAAAGGTCCGCAGTACCGCGTTTTTAACCTGGCACGGCACTCCGAGACCGAAGAAGAAATGGTCTTTTACCAAGCACTGTATGGCGATTACGGCTTTTGGGTACGCCCGTTGAGCATGTTCCTGGAAACCGTCGAAGTTGACGGCGAGCAGGTCCCGCGCTTTGCTCTGGTGCAGGTCGAACCCAGTCTTTTTTCAGGGCAATAACGGCAGGCCGCGCAGAATGCTGCGCTTGACCTCGTGTTGTAGCCACTATATATAGCGTTGCCGCGACAGGCGCCAACTGCCTTTCACTTCTCGAATTCAGGAATTTTCCGATCCATGGGCAAATCGCTGGTCATTGTGGAATCCCCGGCTAAGGCCAAGACCATCAACAAGTACTTGGGTAACGAGTACGTGGTGAAGTCGAGTATCGGCCATATCCGAGACCTGCCCACCAGCGGTTCGGCTAGCGCCAGCAAGGAGCCTGCCGCCAAGCGTGGCAAGGCGGCTGCGGGCGAAGGTCCGGTACTCACGCCTAAAGAGAAAGCGCGCAAGCAGCTGGTCTCCCGCATGGGTGTAGACCCGGATCATGGCTGGAAGGCCAAGTACGAGATCCTTCCGGGCAAGGAAAAGGTCATCGAGGAGCTGCGCCGGCTCGCCAAAGATGCTGACACCATCTATCTCGCGACGGACTTGGACCGCGAAGGGGAAGCCATTGCCTGGCACCTGCGCGAAGCCATCGGCGGCGATGACAGCCGCTACAAGCGTGTGGTGTTCAACGAAATCACCAAAAAGGCCATCCAGGAAGCCTTCTCCAAACCGGGCGAACTGGACATTGACCGCGTAAACGCACAACAGGCGCGGCGTTTCCTCGACCGCGTTGTGGGTTACATGGTCTCGCCGTTGCTGTGGGCGAAGATCGCCCGTGGCCTGTCCGCCGGCCGCGTGCAGTCGGTCGCGGTCAAGCTGGTGGTGGAGCGTGAGCGCGAGATCCGTGCGTTCAACCCCGAAGAATACTGGGAAATCCACGCTGACCTCGGCACCACCAAGGGCGCCAATGTGCGCTTTGAAGTGGCCCGTGAAAAAGGCGAGGCTTTCAAGCCGCTGAACGAAGCCCAGGCCATGGCCGCGCTGGAGAAGCTCAAGTCTTCCAGCTACAGCATCGTCAAGCGCGAAGACAAGCCGACCAGCAGCAAACCGTCGGCGCCGTTCATCACGTCCACCCTGCAACAGGCCGCGAGTAACCGCCTGGGCTTCGGTGTGAAGAAAACCATGATGATGGCCCAGCGTTTGTATGAAGCTGGCTACATCACTTATATGCGTACCGACTCCACCAACCTGTCGCAAGACGCGGTGGCGATGGCGCGTACGTATATTGAAACCGAATTCGGCAAGAAGTACCTGCCCGAAAAGCCGAACGTTTACAGCAGCAAAGAAGGCGCGCAGGAGGCTCACGAAGCGATTCGTCCTTCCGACGCCAACACCGAGCCTGCCAAGCTGAGCGGCATGGAACGTGACGCCGAGCGCCTCTACGAGTTGATCTGGCGCCAGTTCCTGGCCTGCCAGATGCTGCCGGCGCAATACTTGTCGACCACGGTCAGCGTGGCGGCTTCCGACTTCGAGCTGCGTGCCAAGGGCCGTATCCTCAAGTTCGACGGCTACACCCGCGTCATGCCGCAAATCGCCAAACCAGGCGATGACGATGTGCTGCCGGACATGGCGCAAGGCGATGCGTTGAAGCTGATCAAGCTCGACCCGTCGCAGCATTTCACCAAGCCGCCGGCGCGTTATTCCGAAGCCAGCCTGGTAAAAGAGATGGAAAAACGCGGTATCGGTCGTCCTTCGACCTACGCGGCGATCATCTCGACCATCCAGGACCGTGGCTACGTCGCGCTGCACAACCGTCGTTTCTACTCGGAAAAGATGGGCGACATCGTTACCGAGCGCCTGTCCGAGAGCTTCTCCAACCTGATGGACTACGGCTTTACCGCCGGTATGGAAGAGAACCTCGATGACGTGGCGCAGGGCGAGCGCGACTGGAAAAACGTACTCGACGAGTTCTACGGCGACTTCAAAAAGAAACTCGAAGTGGCTGAAAGCCCTGACACCGGCATGCGCGCCAACCAGCCGGTGATGACCGACATCCCGTGCCTGACCTGCGGGCGCCCGATGCAGATTCGTACCGCCTCCACCGGCGTATTCCTGGGGTGCTCGGGTTACAGCCTGCCGCCGAAAGAGCGCTGCAAGGCCACCGTTAACCTGGTGCCGGGCGATGAAATCGCCGCCGATGACGAAGGTGAGTCCGAGTCGCTGGTACTGCGTGGCAAACACCGTTGCCCGATCTGCAGCACGGCGATGGACGCCTACCTGCTGGATGAGAAGCACAAATTGCACATCTGCGGTAACAACCCGGATTGCGATGGCTACGAAATCGAAGAAGGCAGCTACCGCATCAAGGGCTACGAAGGCCCGAGCCTGGAATGCGACAAGTGCGGCAGCGAGATGCAGCTCAAGACCGGCCGATTCGGCAAGTTCTTCGGTTGCACCAACCCGACGTGCAAGAACACCCGCAAGCTGCTGAAAAGCGGTGATGCAGCGCCGCCGAAGATGGACCCGGTGAAGATGCCTGAGCTCAAGTGCGAGAAGGTCAACGACACCTATATCCTGCGTGACGGCGCTTCGGGCTTGTTCCTGGCCGCCAGCCAGTTCCCGAAAAACCGCGAGACCCGAGCACCGCTGGTGCTGGAGATCGTTCCGCACAAGGACGAGATCGACCCCAAGTACCACTTCCTGTGTGAAGCGCCGAAGAAGGACCCGGATGGTCGCCCAGCCGTGATCCGCTACAGCCGCAAAACCAAGGAGCAGTACGTGCAGACCGAAGTGGAGGGCAAGCCTACCGGCTGGAAAGCTTTCTACGACGGCGGCAAATGGAAGGTCGAGGACAAGCGCCAAGGCGCTTGATCCGCTAGGCTGTTAACGATAAAAGCCGTCTGTATAGACGGCTTTTGCGTGTGGCAGGAACGAGCGTGCTCGCGCCTGCGCAGGCAGCATCAGGCTTATTTTGTTGTGGAGACCGCCGTTATGGCCAACGAACTCTATACCCGTACCAACCAGAAAATTTACTTCGCGGGTTTGTCTCTGGAAGCCCTTGGCCGTGCCGAGCAGGGTAAAGAGATGAACGCCATCGCACTGGTCCAGGCGGGGCGTGAAGCGGCGTTATTTCACCTGTACGGCGCCTTGCTGGGGCTGTGCCATGAAATCGCCGGGTTTTACCGTTTGCCTCAGGCCGGTTCGCCGCGTGCAGAAATGATCATGACCCGCGAAGTGCTGGAGAGCATGGCGATTCCTGAGTTGGCCGAGCTGGTGGAAATGGCCCAGAGCCCCGACAGCTGGATTGCGCGCCTGCTCAAAGCCCACGCCGACATGTTCCAGCCACCGCGTATTCCGCACGTGCCCAAAGGCGATGTGACAAAACCGCTGATCGTGACCGTGGCCGTGGAAGATGATGAGCCCAAGCCATTGAGTCGGGAAGAGCTGGAAAGCTGGCGCCAGGCGTTGAAAAAGATGGCGTTGCGCTTTCGCGAAGGCTTGAACGAGTGCTGAGCTGAGTCGGCCGCAACGACCGGATGAACGCTCGGTGTTCGAGCGCACCATTCATCAAGCCGTAAAGAAACCTGTTCAGATCCTCTGCGAGGCTGGGTGGATGACTGATATAATTGCCGCCTTTCGTGGAGAACAGACTTTTATGCCGACGTCCTTTTTGGAAATTGTTGAGTTGCCTGACGGCCGAATCGAACTGCGCCGAGCTGAGGACGAGGGTTCTTTGGTTATTTTGGACTTTTCCGAGGACGCAAAAGCATTCCTGCAAGGCCAGCACGTGGAAGTGGCAAAAGCGATGTTGAGCGTCGGTGTGCAGATGGCAGGTCGCCTGGCAGACGGCGAGCCCGAGAAGGATGACGGCTCGCGGGTTCTTCACTGAATTTGTGAAGCGCGGGCTGTTGTAACCGGCAGGCTCGCCACAACAAGCCCACCTTTCAGCTAAATTACCCCAATCGAATATTCAAACTCTGCGCATCGCCGGTACGCGCGGCGCTGATCAGCTGCTGCTTGGCCGTTGCATTCAGTGGGTTGAGCCAGCTCACCACGGTATGGCTGCGGCCCAGGCGCAAGGCTTCGCAGGTCAATTGCTGGGCGCTTTGCATGCCGCGCGGTTGCAACAGCAGGATGCGCTCGCGGTTGAGGCCAGCGTCCCGCAGCCAGGCCTGAGTCAGGCTGGCGGGCGGTGCGATCAGCGTCAGCCAGCGCGCGTCCTGGTCTTCGCTCAATTCACGAAGGATCGGCGCCAGCAGGCTCAGGCAGCTCCCGGCAGCACCGCGCAACGACAGTTCACTGAACGCCTCAGGTTCGGCGCCCCAGGGCGCCTCGACCGTTTCCTTGAGGGTGGGCGAGAGCGGTTGAGCCATAAAGGCCTCGAACAGCGACAGTTGTGTGTGTTGTGGGGTGTGCACGAGCTGCATGGTGCCTCCTTTAGCGGCGAATGACGCCAACGCTCAAACCTTCGATCACCAGGTCCTGATCTTTCAGGTTCACTTCGATCGGGGCAAACTCGGGGTTCTCGGCCAGCAGCCAGACCTTGCTGCCTTCACGCTTGAAGCGTTTCACGGTGACTTCATCGCCGATGCGGGCGACGACGATCTGGCCATTACGCGCTTCACGGGTGGTGTGGACGGCCAGCAGGTCACCGTCGAATATGCCCACGTCCTTCATGCTCATGCCGTGCACACGCAACAGGTAGTCGGCGCGCGGATGGAAGAAGGTGGGGTTGATATTGCAGGATTCCTCGACGTGCTGCTGTGCCAGGATCGGCGCACCGGCGGCGACGCGGCCAATGATCGGCAGGGTCGATTCGTCGGCCTTGGCTTCAAAGCCAGGGATACGAATACCGCGTGAAGCACCGGGGGTCATCTCGATCGCGCCTTTGCGAGCGAGTGCCTTGAGGTGCTCTTCAGCGGCGTTGGGGGATTTGAACCCCAGCTCCAGCGCAATTTCCGCTCGCGTCGGCGGGTAGCCGTTGTCATCGAGGCAGCGCTTGATAAAAGCCAGAATCTCAGCTTGGCGTGGCGTCAGTTTTAGCATGTTGATCGCTCTGTCTTTTTATACAGTGACTGGGATTATATACAGTGAATTGCGCTTGGCAATCATCCTTTTTGGGCACTCCGCTGGACGGTCATATTTCACCCTTCCTGCAACGCAGCAGCAGTGCGTACTGCGCACAGGCAAGGATGTGATTAAATGTCGCGCAAATAGATGACTGCCCGGCCGTAAAACGAACGCTCAGGCTTGACAAGACACACCCTGAAACGTATGTTTCAAACAAGTGTTTGTCAGGCGGAGTAGTCATGGCCCAGTCAGAAACCGTTGAACGTATTCTCGATGCTGCCGAGCAATTGTTCGCGGAAAAAGGATTTGCCGAAACCTCATTGCGGCTGATCACCAGCAAGGCTGGGGTTAATCTGGCTGCGGTGAACTACCATTTCGGCTCCAAAAAAGCCCTGATCCAGGCGGTGTTTTCGCGCTTCCTGGGGCCATTCTGCGCCAGCCTCGACCGCGAGCTGGAGCGCCGTCAGACCAAGCCCGAAAACACCCCAAGCCTGGAAGACCTGCTGGAAATTCTCGTCGAGCAAGCGCTGGTCGTCCAACCGCGCAGTGGCAACGATCTGTCGATTTTCATGCGCCTGTTGGGCTTGGCCTTCAGCCAGAGCCAGGGCCACCTTCGGCGTTATCTGGAAGACATGTACGGCAAGGTGTTTCGCCGCTACATGCTGCTGGTCAACGAAGCCGCGCCGAGTATTCCACCGATCGAACTGTTCTGGCGTGTGCACTTCATGCTCGCGCGGCCGCGTTCAGCATGTCCGGGATCAAGGCATTGCGCGCGATTGCCGAGACTGACTTCGGCGTGAACACCTCGATTGAACAGGTGATGCGCCTGATGGTGCCGTTCCTCGCCGCCGGCATGCGTGCCGAATCCGGCGTGACCGACCCGGCCATGGTTGCCGCGCAATTGCGCCCACGCAGCAAATCCACACTGGCGGTCGCCAAGGCGTGACCGCTCTGGGTGTGCGCGGCCGCTTGCATCCGCTAAGCTAGCCGCCATGCCGAATTCAGCTATTTACGTTACACGCAACCCGTCGTTTTCACCGAGCGCCCATTAGTACGAATGGCGCCCGATGAGGGCTGCGGGTTGTGTGCGTTATTTAAGGAAGGTTTATGACTGCTGCCCTGCAAGGTTCTTTGATGGTCGACGTTGCCGGCACTTGGCTGACGGCCGAGGATCGCCACGTGTTGCGCCAGCCTGAAGTGGGTGGGTTGATCATTTTTGCGCGCAATATCGAGCACCCACGCCAAGTGCGCGAGTTGAGCGCGGCGATCCGTGCGGTGCGCCCGGACCTGCTGCTGGCTGTCGACCAGGAAGGTGGTCGCGTGCAGCGCCTGCGCCAAGGCTTCGTGCGCCTGCCGGCCATGCGCGCGTTGGCGGATAAGCCGAACGCCGAATACCTCGCCGAGCAGTGCGGCTGGATCATGGCCACCGAAGTGCTGGCCGTCGGCCTGGACTTGAGTTTTGCCCCGGTGCTCGACCTGGACTACCAGCGCAGCGCCGTAGTTGGCACCCGATCATTCGAAGGCGACCCCGAGCGCGCCGCTGTGCTGGCGGGTGCTTTCATTCGCGGTATGAACAGCGCGGGCATGGCCGCCACCGGTAAACATTTTCCGGGCCACGGCTGGGCTGAGGCGGATTCCCACGTCGCGATTCCGAATGATGAACGCAGCCTGGAACAGATTCGCGCGAATGACCTGGTGCCCTTCGCACGCTTGAGCAAGCAATTGGCTGCGGTGATGCCTGCTCACGTCATTTACCCGCAGGTCGATGCCCAGCCCGCCGGCTTTTCACGTCGTTGGTTGCAGGATATTCTGCGCGGTGAATTGCAGTTCGATGGGGTGATTTTCAGCGATGACCTGTCGATGGCCGGCGCGCATGTGGTCGGCGACGCCGCCAGCCGTATCGAGGCCGCGTTGACCGCCGGTTGTGACATGGGCCTGGTGTGTAACGACCGGGCGGCTGCCGAGCTGGCATTGACGGCCGCCCAGCGCATGAAGGTCACGCCGTCGCCGCGCATCGCGCGTATGCGTGGGCAAGCGCTTGCATCGACGGACTACAAGCAAGACCCGCGCTGGATGGCGGCGGTCGGTGCGCTTCGGGGAGTCGAACTGATTGAGTGACAGGGCCCTGTTTAATTAAGCCCTGAAATGTCGGAAACAGGGGCGTCCAGTAGGCGTGTATGCGTACCGGAAGGTAGGAAGCATCCGCCTTTGGCTGGCCATCGCTTGGTTTAAAATCGCGCCATTGCCGGGCTGACACCGAGTTGCGCCTTTCGCGAGCAAGCCCGCTCCCACACTTGACCGTGTACATCCTGAGTAAACGCGGTCAAGTGTGGGAGCGGGCTTGCTCGCGATAGCGGTTTAACCGTCAGCGCTTCTCTTGCTTGTTGGGCAACGGCGCAAACAACGCCTCGATGTCGTCATTGGCCAACTGCCAATCGCCGGTGGTACGCCCATCCAGCACGCCCGCCGCCAGGTCGGATTTTTCCTTCTGCAGGTGCTGAATCTTTTCTTCCACAGTGCCCCGCGCGATCATCTTGTACACGAACACTGGCTTCTCTTGCCCGATGCGATACGCACGGTCAGTCGCCTGGTTTTCCGTGGCCGGGTTCCACCACGGGTCATAGTGAATCACCGTGTCGGCTTCGGTCAGGTTCAAGCCCACGCCGCCCGCCTTTAAACTGATCAGAAAAATCTGCAGCTTGCCGCTCTGAAAGTCTTTCACTGGCGTGCGTCGATCACGCGTCTGGCCGGTCAGCAGCGCGTAGGCAACCCCGCGCTTTTTCAGCTCGGCTTCGATCAGGCTGAGCATCGAGGTGAACTGCGAGAACAGCAGAATCCGGCGCCCTTCGGCAAACAACTCTTCAAGCATTGCCATCAGGCTGTCGAGCTTGCCCGAGCTGCTGCCGTGGGCGGGCAGGATGGCGTCGTTGACCAGGCGTAAATCGCAGCACACCTGGCGCAGCTTGAGCAGCGCTTCGAGAATGATGATCTGGCTGCGCGCCACGCCTTTGCGGGTAATTTCGTCGCGGACTTTTTTATCCATGGCCAGGCGCATGGTTTCGTACACGTCGCGCTGGGCTTCATTGAGGTCGACCCAATGGATAATCTCGGTCTTGGGCGGTAACTCCGTCGCGACCTGTTCTTTGGTGCGGCGCAGCAGGAATGGTTTTATCCGACCGTTAAGGTGCTGTAAGCGCACCTCACTGGCGCGCTTTTCGATGGGCACGCGGTAATCGCGGTTGAAGCTTTTTACGTCGCCCAGCCAGCCCGGCAGCAGGAAGTGGAACAACGACCACAACTCGCCCAGGTGGTTTTCCAACGGCGTGCCACTCAGGCACAGGCGCTGGCGCGCGTTCAGCTCGCGCGCCGCGTGTGCGGCTTTGCTGTTGGGGTTCTTGATGTATTGGGCTTCATCCAGAATCAGCACATGCAAGGGCAGGGCGGCGAGGTGTTCGATGTCTTTGGGCAGCAGCGCGTAGGTGGTCAGCAGCAGGTCGTAATCCTGCAAGTTCTGGAAGTGTTTCTTGCGCGTCGCGCCGTACAGCGCCAGCACGTTGAGTTGCGGTGTAAAGTGCGCCGCTTCGTCGAGCCAATTCGGGATCAGGCTAGTGGGCATCACTACCATGCACGGCCGGTCCAGGCGCCCGGCGATTTTTTCGCTAAGAATATGCGCCAAGGTTTGTAGGGTTTTGCCCAGGCCCATGTCATCCGCAAGAATCCCGCCGACGTCGAGCTGGCGCAGTGACTGCATCCAGCTCAGGCCTTCCAACTGGTACGGGCGCAAGGTCGCGTTTAAGCCCTCGGGCGTCACGCAGGCGAAGTCCTTGATGTTGCGCAGGCGCTGGGCAAAGTTGCGGATTTTTTCGCCGCCTTCCCATTGCAGCGGCAAGTCTTCAAGCGGGTTGAGGCGAATCGCGTCGGCTTTGGCCAGGCGCAACGTGGTGGTGCCGGATTCCTGCAGGTAAAACTCGCCAAGCGTGGCCAGTACCGGCTTCAAGCGCCCATAAGGCAGCGCCACTTGCAGCGGGCCGTGGCCATTCGGCAGGCCGGGAATGTTCACCAGGATCAGTTCGTCATCACGGCGCCGCGCGAGTTTTTCCGGGTTGAGTATCTCGGTGTGCGAGCGCATCAGGTTAAGCAGGATCGGCAGCAGGCTCAGCCGCTCGCCGTTGACGATGATGCCCAGTTCCAGGTCGAACCAGTCGCGCTCCGGGCCTTCGTCCACTTTGGCGTACCAGTCATCGACGGCGCTCAGGTCAAAACCGAAATCTTCATCAATCTGCAGTTCCCAACCGTTGGCGCGCAAGGCCGGCGATGCATTCAGCGTGAAGTTCAGCCAGGCGCTGTCATTGACCATTTCGAACAATTCACCGGCGCTTTCCGGCAGTGCCTTGCTCTGGCGCGTGGCGATCTTGAAACCCAGCAGGCGCAGTTGCTCGCGATACGGCTGCTCCAGCTCGGGATGGCGCTTGATGCGCAGGCTTTGGGTTTCCTGGCGCACAATGATGTCGGCGTTTTTTTGCCCGCTGACGTAGTTGCCCAAGTAGTTGAACGACAGCGCCGCGCGGTGCTGGATATAACGCTGCATCTTGCCATTACGCGGTTCAAACGCGCTGAACTCGACACTCGCCAGCCACAGGCGCGGCACGGGCAACACGTCTTCCATCACCACTTGGGGCAGCACCACGCGGTTATCCAGCACGGCCTGGAGCTTTTCGAGCAGTTCGGCATCTTCGGCCGCTGCTGGGTAGGCCAGGGTTTCCTGGACCTTGAGCAGCACTGCCGCGATGTGTTTGCAGTTGGTGTGCACCGGGCAGGTACAGCGGCTGTCGACCAGAATCAGCATGCCCTTGGCCGACTCGCGCAGCGAGATAGTCTGCCGATAAACGTTGCCGCCCGAGCCTTCGCAACTGGCGACGATGGTGCTGTCACCCGACTCGACAATGCGCACGCGGTTTTCCAGAGCGTAGCGTCGCCCGCGCTCAAGGCTTTGCTCTTTAAAGCGATTGGCCCACGAAGGGGCCAGGGGTTTGGTCAACGGCGACGTCAGGGGCATGGCGCTGGATCAGTCCTGAATGTCGGGCGGTGGCGCGCTGGGCGGCTTGGCGGTCAGCGAAGTGATTTTGATCAGCAGCGCCAGGTGGCCGCCGTCGAGGTAATTAAGCTGGTTGTTCTTGGTGCGCACGTCTTGCTGGGCCAGACGCTCGCTGGCGATCACGCTGCCGTTGGCGTCGAACTGGTTGATCCAGAAGTCGGCATCGATGTCGGTGAAACGACCCAGTTGCAGGTTCAACACGCCCTCGATAGGGAACTGGCCAAATTGCTCCTGGCCGTCGGTGATCGCGATTTTAACCGGTTGCTCGCCGAGGTTTTGTTCCCAGGCCTTGTGCGCCAGCACGGTGTAGCTGGAGTCGGCGCGTAGCTTGTCGACGATAGTGCTCAGGCGCGGCGGGCTCATTTTGTCGCCCAGGTGCACGGCCCCGGCATCCCAGTCTTCCGGCGCGGCGCGGCTGTTGATCACCGGCTCGGCATTCTGGCGCACCAGGATCATTTCAACCTGATACGGGCTGTCGGCAAACGCCGAAGGTGCAACCACCACCAATAACAGGCTCAGAATGCGGAACAGGCGCATGCGGGCGTCCTTCAAACGGTTTTCGGAATGAGGCGCTCAAACAGCGCCTCCAGGGTATTAAAGCGTTCTTCGGCGCGTTCCATCGGCACCATGAACTTGAACAGCGTAGCCCCTTCGAACTTGTAGCGGTTGGGCTGGCCCTGAATCAGCTTGATCAGTACCAGCGGGTCCACCGGCGTCTGCGCTTCGAACTCGATGCGCCCGCCTTGCGGGCCAGCGTCGACTTTTTTGATACCCAACTGCTCGGCCTGCAATTTGAGCAAGGTCAGGCGCACCAGGTTCTTGGTCGGTTCCGGCAGCAGCCCGAAGCGGTCGATCATTTCCACTTGCAGGTCTTTGAGGCCTTCTTCGTCGGTGGCCGAGGCGATGCGCTTGTACAGAATCAGCCGCGCGTGCACGTCCGGCAAGTAGTCTTCGGGAATCAACGCAGGCAAACGCAGGTTGATTTCCGGGCCGCCGCCCAGCGGTTGATCAAGGTTCGGTTGCTCGCCTTTGCGGATGGCTTTCACCGCGCGCTCAAGCATTTCCATGTACAGCGTGAAACCTACGGCCTGAATCTGCCCGCTCTGGCCGTCGCCCAGCAGCTCACCGGCGCCACGGATTTCGAGGTCGTTGGTGGCCAATACAAAACCCGCACCGAGGTCCTGGGTGTTGGCGATGGCTTCCAGACGTTTTTCGGCGTCGGAGGTGATCTGTTGGCGCGGTGGCGTCAGCAGGTAGGCATACGCTTGGTGGTGACTGCGCCCGACGCGGCCGCGCAGTTGATGCAGCTGAGCCAGGCCGAACTTGTCGGCACGCTCGATGATAATGGTGTTCGCGCTCGGCACGTCGATGCCGGTCTCGATGATGGTCGAGGCGATCAGCACGTTGAAGCGCTTGTGGTAGAAGTCGCTCATCACCTGTTCGAGTTCGCGCTCGCGCATCTGCCCGTGGCCGATGGCGATGCGCGCTTCCGGCACCAGTTCGGCCAGGTCGGCGGCGCACTTCTCGATGGTTTTTACGTCGTTGTGCAGGTAATACACCTGCCCGCCGCGCAGCAGTTCGCGCAACAGCGCTTCCTTGACCGTGCTTTTGTTCTGCTCCATCACGAACGTGCGCACCGACAGGCGCCGCGCCGGCGGCGTGGCGATAATCGACAAGTCGCGCATGCCCGACACGGCCATATTCAGCGTGCGCGGAATCGGCGTGGCCGTCAGGGTGAGGATGTCGACTTCACTGCGCAGGTTCTTCAGTTGTTCTTTTTGCCGCACACCAAAACGGTGTTCTTCGTCGATGATCACCAAGCCGAGGTTTTTGATCTTCACGTCGTCCGACAGCAGCTTGTGCGTGCCGATCACAATGTCGATCTTGCCTTCGGCGAGGTCGGCGACGGCGGCATTCACTTCCTTGGCCGACTTGAAGCGGCTCATCACCTCTACGCTCACCGGCCAGTCGGCAAAGCGGTCGCGAAAGCTGTTGTAGTGCTGTTGGGCGAGCAGGGTGGTCGGCACCAGAATCGCCACCTGTTTGCCGCCGTGTACTGCGATAAACGCCGCGCGCATGGCCACTTCGGTCTTGCCGAAGCCCACGTCGCCGCACACCAGGCGGTCCATCGGCTTGGGCGCGAGCATGTCGGCGCGCACCGCCTCGATGGTGGTTTGCTGGTCGGGGGTTTCTTCGAAGGCGAACCCGGCGCTGAAGGTCGCGTAGTCGGCTTTCGGGTCGGCGAAGGCATACCCTTCGCGCGCCGCGCGGCGTGCATAGATGTCGAGCAATTCGGCGGCGACGTCGCGCACCTGTTCGGCGGCTTTGCGCTTGGCCTTCTGCCAGGTTTCGGAGCCCAGGCGGTGCAATGGCGCCAGCGCGTCATCGCTGCCGGTGTAGCGCGCGATCAGGTGCAAGCTTGCGACCGGCACGTAGAGCTTGGCGCCCTCGGCGTATTCCATGGTGAGGAATTCGGCGGCCTGGTTGTCGATCTCCAGGGTCTGCAAGCCCAAATAACGGCCGACGCCGTGGTCGATATGCACCACCGGCGCGCCTTCGCGCAGCTCGGTGAGGTTTTTGATCACGGCGTCGTTGTTGGCGTCGGCGCGTTTGTCACGGCGGCGACGCTGCATCACACGCTGACCGAACAGCGGGCTTTCGGCGATCAGCGCCAAGGCCGGGTCATCCAGCTGCAAGCCTTCGTCGAGCGGCGCGATAGTGATCGCCAAACGTTCTTTGCTCTTCACAAAGTCCGGCCAACTGTCGACGGTTTTCGGCCGCAGCTTCAGGCGTTCCAACAGCTCCAGCAACACTTCACGGCGCCCGGCGGACTCGGCGGTAAACAACACGCGGCCGGGGAAATCGCCGATGAAGTTGGCCAAGGCTTCCAGCGGCTGGGCGGCTTTGGCCTGGATCGCCAAGTCTGGCAGCGCTTGCGCGGGGAAGCGCTCGCGGCCACTGCCGGCGTCCACGTCTTGCTGGCTGGCGACCACGCGCGGCCAGTTTTTCAGGCGGGCGAAGCAGTCTTCAACCGGCAAAAACAATTCGGCAGGTGGCAATAAAGGCCGGGACGGGTCGACGCGGCGCTCTTCGTAGCGGTTGCGCACATCGTTCCAGAAGTTTTCCGCTGCCTGCTCAATGCCCGGCAGCGAGAACACTTGGGTGTCCTGCGGCAAGTAGTCGAAGAGGGTGGAGGTTTCGTCGAAAAACAGCGGCAGGTAGTACTCGATACCGGCCGGGGTAATCCCGCTGCTCAAATCCTGGAAGATCGGGCAGCGACGGAAGTCGACATCGAAGCGTTCGCGAAAGCGCGCCTTGAAGCGCGTGACCGCATCTTTTTGCAGCGGGAATTCCCGCGCCGGCAGCAGCTTGATCGACTCTACTTTGTCGATGGAGCGCTGGTTTTCGGGGTCGAAAGTGCGCAGGGTTTCGATTTCGTCATCGAACAGGTCGATGCGGTACGGCAGTTTGCTGCCCATCGGGAACAGGTCGATCAACGCGCCGCGCACCGCGAATTCACCGTGCTCGTACACCGTGTCGACGCAACGGTAGCCGCTGGCTTCGAGGCGCGTGCGCATTTGCTCTACATCCAGCTTCTGGCCGATGTCCAGCACCAGGCTGCTGCCCAGCAGGAACTTGGTCGGCGCCAGGCGATGCAGCGCGTGGTGATCGGCACCACCAGTACGCCGTGGGCCAGTTCCGGCAAGCGGTACAGGCTGGCGATGCGCTGGGAAATGATGTCCTGATGCGGCGAGAACAGGTCGTAGGGCAGGGTTTCCCAGTCCGGGAAATGCAGCACCGGCAAATCGGGGGCGAAGAAGCTCAGCTCCTGCTCCAGCCGCTCGGCGCTTTGGCTGTCGGCGGTGAGCAGCAGGGTAAAGCGTTTGGCTGCACTGGCAGCCTCGGCAATGGCCAGGCTCAGGGCGGCACCGGGCAAATTGCCCCAGTGCTGTTTACCTGCCGCGGCAGGGAGAAGCGGTAGACGCAGAACGGGCACGGAAGGTTGAGCTCCAAGCGTTGCGACAAAGTCGGTAATTGTAACGGCCCCAGGTGCCGCCTGTCAGTTGCTGACTGAGCCTATTACGGTTTGTGGGAAATGTAGTGGCTAAGACAAACAATGCAGCCTTTTGACTCAATATGTAGTGCCCAAATGCGCGTAGTTTTCGGAGGGTTACGGACAAGTCGGCCTCGCGGCTCAACAAGTGGCCTTCTGGAAGCCGCGTATTTACTGGCCTGTAGCGGGGTGTCGATTTTTCGCAAGCACTTTTTGTTAGGGCGCGCGCATTGCTCCGAGGGTGGTCGGGGCGGCATAATGTAGCCCCTTTTTTCTGCCCCTACATGTGGAAGGTTCCCGTGACTCAGAAGCCCGACCAGTGTCTTGGTGAATGGATCGACCGTGAAGCGCTCGCTGAAGCGATGATTCCGCTTATCGGTCAGCTGTACCGCAATAACAATGTGGTGAGCTCGATCTATGGCCGCAGCCTGATCAACCAGTCTGTCATCGCGATTCTCAAAGCCCACCGCTTTGCGCGTCACCGTTCCGCCGACGACAGCGAACTCTCCGTCCACGAAACATTCCCGCTGCTTAAAGCCATGAGCGAGCTCAAGCTCGGCGCGGCTTCGGTAGACCTGGGCAAACTGGCCTACAAATTCCGCAAAGAAGGTGCCGGCCGCAGCGCCGAGCAGTTCGTGCGTGAAGAAATGGCCGACGTGGTCGGTCAGCAAAACGCCGCAGCCCGCAAAGGCACCGACGTTGTGCTGTACGGCTTCGGTCGTATCGGCCGTTTGCTGGCGCGCATCCTGATCGAAAAAACCGGCGGCGGCGACGGCCTGCGCTGCGTGCCATCGTGGTGCGCAAAGGCGCCGACAACGACCTGACCAAACGCGCCAGCCTGCTGCGCCGCGACTCGGTACACGGTCCGTTCAACGGCACCATCGTCATCGACGAAGAAAACAACACCATCACCGCCAACGGTAACCTGATCCAGGTGATCTACGCGAAAAACCCGGCCGAGGTGGATTACACCCAGTACGGCATCAAGGACGCACTGCTGGTAGACAACACCGGCGTATGGCGTGATGCCGAAGGCCTGGGCCAGCACTTGGCGTGCCCGGGTATCGACCGCGTTGTGCTGACCGCGCCTGGCAAGGGCAAGCTGAAGAACATCGTGCACGGTATTAACCATGGCGAGATCACGGCTGACGACAAGATCGTGTCTGCCGCTTCCTGCACCACCAACGCCATCGTGCCGGTGTTGAAGGCTGTGAATGACAAGTTCGGTATCGTTAACGGTCACGTTGAAACGGTTCACTCGTACACCAACGACCAGAACCTGATTGACAACTTCCACAAGGGCGATCGCCGTGGCCGTAGCGCTGCGCTGAACATGGTGATCACCGAGACCGGTGCTGCCACTGCTGCTGCCAAGGCGCTGCCTGAGCTGGCCGGCAAGCTGACCGGTAACGCGATTCGCGTTCCAACGCCGAACGTGTCGATGGCGATTCTCAACCTGAACCTTGAGAAAGCGGCTACCCGCGAAGAGATGAACGAGTACCTGCGCTATATGGCGCTGCACTCGGACCTGCATAAGCAGATCGACTTTGTTAATTCGCAGGAAGTGGTTTCCACCGACTTCGTTGGCTCGCGCCATGCGGGTGTGGTGGACGCTGAGGCGACCATTACTCAGGACAATCGTGTAGTGCTGTATGTGTGGTACGACAACGAGTTCGGCTATAGCTGCCAGGTGGTTCGCGTGATGGAAGACATGGCCGGGGTTAACCCGCCTGCGTTTCCGCGATAAGCGTCTGCAGTAATTGAAAA
>NZ_VUAZ01000068.1 GCF_009296165.1 Pseudomonas kitaguniensis
TACATGAGTTGACTGACCCACAGCCATCGGGAGCAAGCCCCCTCCCACAGTTTGAATGCATTCTGTTTGGGGGATTGGGCCGGCTTCCGGGCCTTTCAAAAGTGACCCGCTGTAAGAGCGGAACCCATACCAGTTATCACCCAAACAACGGATATGCACTCAAAACCCAAGTCACAAACCTAAACGGCTATACGCTTAGTGCCCCGCTTCGAGCATGTTTTCCGGGCGTACCCACTGGTCGAACTCGGCGTCGGTGAGGTAACCCAGCGCCAGCGCCGCCTCGCGCAGTGTCAGCCCTTCGGCGTACGCCTTCTTGGCGATCTGCGCCGACTTGTCGTAGCCGATGTGCGGGTTAAGCGCCGTCACCAGCATCAGCCCGCGCTCGAGGTGTTCGGCCATCTGCTCGGCATCCGGCTCAAGACCGGCAACGCAGTGTTCCTGGAAGTTGTTGCAACCGTCGGCGAGCAGGCGGATCGACTCAAGCAGGTTGTGGATGATCACCGGCTTGTACACGTTCAACTGCAAGTGCCCCTGGCTGGCGGCAATGCCGATGGTCACGTCATTGCCCAGCACCTGGCACGCCAGCATCGACAGCGCTTCGCACTGGGTAGGGTTGACCTTGCCCGGCATGATCGAGCTGCCCGGTTCGTTGGCCGGCAACTTGACTTCGGCCAGCCCGGCGCGCGGGCCGGAGCCCAGCAGGCGCAGGTCGTTGGCGATTTTCATCAGCGCCACGGCCAGGGTTTTCAGCGCGCCGTGCAGGGTCACCAATGGCTCATGGCCTGAGAGCGCGGCAAATTTGTTCGGTGCAGTCACGAACGGCAACCCCGACAACGCCGCCAGCTCGGCGGCAATCGCTTCGCCAAAGCCGTGCGGTGAATTCAGCCCGGTGCCGACGGCGGTACCGCCCTGGGCCAGTTCGCAGACTGCAGGCAGGGCGCTGCGAATCGCGCGTTCGGCGTAATCCAGCTGGGCGATAAACGCCGAGACTTCCTGGCCAAACGTGATCGGTGTGGCGTCCATCATGTGCGTGCGACCGGTTTTCACCAGTTTCATGTGCCGCGCCGAGAGTTCTGCCAGGCCGCCCGACAAGTGGTTGATAGCGGGCAGCAGTTGCTTGGTCACCGCCTGCACGGCTGCGATGCTCATGGCGGTAGGGAAGCAGTCATTCGAGCTTTGCGAGCGGTTGACGTGATCATTCGGGTGCACCGGGCTCTTGCCGCCACGCGGTTTGCCCGACAGCTCGTTGGCGCGGCCGGCGATCACTTCATTGGCGTTCATGTTGCTTTGTGTACCGCTGCCGGTTTGCCACACCACCAGTGGGAACTGGTCGTCATGCGAGCCTGCGAGCACCTCGTCGGCGGCCTGTTCAATGAGGCGGGCAATATCGGCGGGCAAGTCGCCGTTGCGGTCGTTGACCCGGGCCGCGGCCTTTTTGATCAGAGCCAGCGCGTGCAGTACCGCCAGGGGCATGCGCTGCTCACCGATGGCAAAGTTGACCAGCGATCTTTGGGTCTGCGCACCCCAGTAAGCGTCATCCGGGACGTGAACTTCCCCCAGGCTGTCGGTTTCGATACGGCTCATCGGGCATACTCCTTCAAGTTCGTTTGCGCAGTTTAGGCCGTGATGGGCCTATGGGGTTCCATAAAAGACTTTTCATCGCATTGAACCCCCGTAAAACCTGGCCGAAGTACGGGTGGGGTTGAGCCGTGGAGTTTTTTAGGCGCAGAATAGCCGCCCTTGGGGGTAAGACCTCGCCTGCTAGAAAAGGAAACTCGATGACTCGTCTTCGTGCCATCTGTACCGCGGTTGCTCTGGTTTGCGCCAGCGGCCAAGTCTTTGCCGATACCGCCAGCCACAACGCCAGTGCCGAAGCTTTCCTGACGCTGGCGCACGCTGACAAGCTGGGCACTCCGGTGTACATGCAAGTGCAGCAAATGTTCGCCCAGCGTTTCGAACAGACCAAGGCGCCTGCCGCCAAGCAGTCGGTATTGGACAGCTACCAGGCCAAGGCCAACGCCGCGCTGGACCAGGCCATTGGCTGGCCCAAGCTGAAACCGGACATGGTCAAGCTTTACACCACCAACTTCAGCGAATCCGAGCTCAAGGACCTGGTAGCGTTCTACCAGTCGCCACTGGGCAAGAAAGTCCTGGAAAAAATGCCGCAGCTGACCCAGCAGTCGGCCCAAATGACCCAAGCCAAGCTGGAAAGCGCCGTGCCGGTGGTGAACAAGCTGTTGGAAGACATGACCAACGAGCTGACGCCTAAAGCCGCTGCACCGGCCAAGAAGAAGTAAGCAGCAATGACCATGCAACAGCGTATCGAAACGGCACTTGCCGCCCTGAGCCCGCAACACTTGAGCGTGTTGGATGAAAGCCACCTGCACAGCCGTGGGTTGCAAACTCACTTCAAGGCCGTGCTGGTCAGCCAGCAGTTCGAGGGGCTTAACCGGGTCAAGCGCCATCAGACCGTCTACGCCACCCTGGGTGACCTGATGAGCGAGTTTCATGCGCTCGCGCTGCATACCTATTCGCCTGAAGAATGGGCGAAAATCGACGCAGCCCCGGCCTCGCCGACCTGCGCCGGCGGGCACTGAGCGCAGCCTCGACCCGCGCGAGCGGGTCGAGGCGATGTGCGTACGCAGATACACAAAACATCCTCCTGCACCACCCGCACCCATCCCCTCTCACTAGCCTTCCAGGACTACTTACTCAAAATAAGGTCTTGAGGGCATGTCTAATTTGATCCATCGAAACACGCCGTCTCTGGCAGCGTTCGACCCGCGTGGGTTGATCGTGCGTAACGTCGACTATCACCGCTCGACCGCACAGGTTGAAGCGCAAGCACGTATTCAACGACAGGTGTTAAGCATTACGGGTTTGCTGATTGAACAGTGGGACTCGCGCTTGTTTCAATTGTCGCGCTCGCAGCCCGACATTCAGGCCAATCAACGCACGGTCTACAGTCTGGGTGGGCAAGCATTGCGCACTGACAGCGTGGATGCTGGCTGGCGCATCACGTTGCCGGGGGCGGCCGGGCAGTTGCTCGAAGAATGGGATGCGCGCGGCGCCCACCAGGTGCATCACTACGATCAATACGTTCGCCCGGTTGCGGTGTTTGAACACATGGCCGGTGACGCGCAAGCGCTGTGTGTCGAACGCCTTGCCTATGCTGAACAGTCGGATGAAGAGGCTGCACGTAATCGCTGTGGCCAAGTGCTGCGTCATGATGACGGGGGCGGTTCGTTGTTCCATGAGTTTTACGGGTTGCGCGCAGAAGTTATTCAGCAGACCCGGCAATTTCGGCAGGCGTCGGCAGCCCTTGATTGGCCGCAGCCCGATGCACAACGCGACCTGCGCCTGGCGCCCGAGCGCTTCCAGACAACGGTTGGGTTCAACGCGCTGGGTGAACGCCTGCATCACATGGATGCCAAGGGCAATCGTTTCGAGTACGCCTACGGTGTTGACGGCCAACCGGCGAGCATTTTTCTGTTGCCCAAGGGCGGCAAGCGCACGCAGTTGATGGGCGAGCGTGGTTACAACGCGGCGGGCAAGGTCATCTCCGAGCGCGCCGGCAATCGCGTGCTGCGTACGATGCACTACCGTCAGTTCGATGGTCGCTTGCGCCAGATGACGGCCCATCCGCCAGGGCCGGTGGCGGTGGGTAACGCACTGCAAGACCTGACCTACGACTATGACTGCGTGGGTAACGTGGTGCGTATCGACGACCGTGCGCAGCCGACGCAATGGTCGAGTAACACCTTGGTCAATTCGGCCAGCCTTTATGATTACGATACGTTATCGCAACTGACCAAGGCCACCGGGCGCGAAACCGTCGGCAGCCATGGCGGCCCGGGTTTACCGGCCAGCGTGACGTTCGGCTCGACTGACGACAGCGTATGGCGCCGCTACACCCAGCGGTTCAGCTATGACGAGGCGGGCAATTTGCTGACATTGCAGCATGTGCCCAGCAGCGGCACCGGCTTCACTCGCGAGCTTCGCGTAGCTGCCGGCAGCAATCATTTTTCGCCGCACTCCGAAGGCGGCGCAGCGCCGGGCCTGGGCCGGGGCTTTGACCTCAGCGGCAACCTGCAAGGGCTGGAGGGCACGCCCGGCATGGGCTGGGATGTGCGCAATCAACTGGTGCGCATGACGCAAGTGGCACGCGAGGGCGGTGACGATGATGAAGAATGTTACGCATACGATGCGACGGGGCAGCGCCTCCTCAAGCGACGGGTAACGCACGCCAAGGGCGTGATGCATACGGCCGAGGTGCGCTATTTGCCTGGATTGGAGATTCGCCATGACAGCGCAACGGGTGAGCAGTTGAATGTACTCAACCTGAATCTGGGCACCACCACTGTGCGGGTACTGCTCTGGGATCGCCATCCTTCGGGCGTTAGCCAGGAGGTGCAGATACGTTTCGGTTTGTCCGACCACTTGGGCAGCAGCGGCCTGGAACTCGGTGAGCAGGCGCAATTGCTCAGCCAGGAAAGCTATTACCCCTATGGCGGCACGGCGTGGCGGGCGGCTAAAAATGCCAGCGAGGCGAGTTACAGGTTTATTCGCTACTCGGGCAAGGAGCGCGATGCCAGTGGGCTTTATTACTACGGGTTCAGGTATTACGCGCCGTGGTTGTGCCGTTGGGTCAGCCCGGACCCGACCGGCGATGCTGATGGCTTGAATCTGTACGCCATGGTCGGCGGTAATCCCATCACCGAGATTGATCAGCAAGGGTTGACGGGCATCCCGGCGCTTGAATCGGGTGAGGGTCAAAAAAACCAGCTGTCGTTGGCCAGGCGCGGGATAGCCAGTATGGGACGTATTTTGCGACCGCGGATAAACGAAGCCGCTTCGGCGGCCATTCGTGATGGTTTAGCAACCTACATCGCCAACACCATCGCGACAGGCATCGATCTGGCGGTGTTCAGCAATGTCGAACCCACGCCGCAACGCAACCAGATTCTGCGCTATACCGTCGCGGGGCTGGATGCGCTGTCCGTGGCACACATGAGCTCAGGGATCGCCGGTAACTGGACGCGTTTTGCGCCACAAATCGGCCTTATTTCGGCAGGCATCGCAGGTATCGGGTACGCCGCGCATGCCGACGCGCTGGGTTCGCAAGCCGGTGAAGGCTGGGACCCTGTGGCGACCGTGCGGTTGAGCGGGCATATACGCTCGCTGAGCCGGGAGTTGGTGCGGCAGGTCATCCGCGGGCACGGCACCGGCGTATCCTGGGGCAGCACGCCAATGAGGGCCAGGGTTGGGCGCACCGCCGCATCGACGGCGACCTATGCGGTCGCAACCATTGCCAATGCGATGTATGGCGCGGATGTGCCCGCGCTGATCAGCCCCAATGTGATGCCCGCAGTGGAAGCCTACGACGCCGCAATGGGCACCCTGATTCGCGCCGGGCACGAGACGGCCACCCGTGACCCGCATGGCCAAACCCTGCAGCTTCCAGACCCCGTGGCGACGATGCACGGTGGGCTAAGCAGAATGTTCAATCAGGTCTGGGCCTACTGGGCATCCACCGGCGTTGAGGCCTTGACCGTCGCGATAACCGGCTTGCCCGTGGCTGCGCAAGGCCGTGGGACTCGCATGCTGGTGATGGCTGCCCGTGGCGTTATATCAGCGCTGACCCAATGGCGGGGCTTTTTAGTCGAGGTGGCCACGCGCGGGTATGCCTCCCTCGGTGCACGTTGGCGCCGAAACGCAGGCGCCTGACGGGAGGGAGAATGGGCCAGCGCCACGGCCCATTCCTCTATCGACGCACTCGGGTCACGGGGTTTTCAACTGCTTTGATGCCTGCATTTCTTCATCGGTATCGTTTTCGTCCTCATTCACGCTGTACCACGCCCAATGGGTGGTACGCCGCATGAACCCGCCTGCGGTCAATGTCTGGGTGGGGCGCCCCAGTGGGTCGTAGAATTGCTGGTCACTGTGAGCCAACTCGCGCATCGATTGATCATTGATGTAGCCATGCTTGTTGGCGAAGTAAGGGCGATAGATACGAATGGCCAAGCCTTTGTTGTTGTGTTCGACACGTTCACTGATGCGCCAGCGCGGGTCGGCATGCACTTGGCGTAGCTGTTTGTGCAAGGCGCCGGGCGCAGTACCCGGCAGGTCGTCGACCAACAGGTCGCCCTTTTCGTCGACGGCATTGGCCGTACCAGGCTCGGTTTTTTGTTGGCTCTGCAAGACCCGGCTAAAGCCATCCCAATAGCTCAAGCTCAGCCGAATCTGTTGGGCGGGATCGTCCGGGTAGCAATCGGCTTGCAGCATGAGCCCATGTACCGGTGTTCGTCCGGCTGCGTCGATCAATGCCTTGAGTTGTTTGTCACTCTCGTTGAGCGCTTGGCGACTGCCACCCAGGCGCAGGCGCGCGCTCATTCGAATATGCCCGCTGGGCAACACATACGCCTTGGCAAGCCACTCTGGCTTGACCAGGGCCAAATCGACGCTGCCCATCCAGCTAAACGGAGCGTAACAGTGCGCGCTGGCCACTTTCTGCAAGACGGCTTTCGGGTTTTCAATGGCAAACGCGGGCGTCACATCCTTGGGTGGGTTGTAGTCTTTCAACGCCGAAAACCCCAGCGCAAGGCCGTGTTCATGGCCGTAAAAGGTGCTGGCGAGTACCTGCCCAAAACCGTCATAGAGTGCCTCTTGAATGGTGCCGTTGGGGTCGACAATTTTTTTCGGCAGCAGCGATTGATAGTCGTATTCGGCTTTGGTCAAACCGCCGTCCGGCGTTTTCACCCGAATGATTTGCAGCGCGTAGGCGTCGTACGCCAGCGTTGTTTCGCCGTGGGCCTCGGTCGCGCGCAGCGCCCTTAAACGATAAAACCGGGTTGCCTTGGCATAGCGCGGGAAGTGCCGGCGGATCGACCACAAGCGATGGTCTGCAGGCGGCACCTCGCCGTCGAAAAGAAAAAACAGCAGCATGGTGCGGTAGCCGCTGTCCGTGAGCTTTTGCACCAGCCCTGCCGGAGGCTGGTTGGGCAAAGTCGGCAGGTCTTTGTAGACATCCAGGGCTTTGCCGTCCAGCTCTGCGGTTTCAAGGTAATCAGTCAATGCCTGAGCCGTCGCGACGCCCGGTTCCAAGGCCTTGCCATGGCCACCGGCTTGCCGATAGTGCTGCACCGACAAACCACTCAGTTCGCGCTTGGCACTGCTCGCCAACGGCCCGTTACGGTTATCGATGAACCGTTCATAGGCGATGTGCTCAAGGTTTAATCCATCGGCTGCGGGTGCCTTGGGCAACACCAGGGCATTGTGTCGTTGCCGGTAGGGCAAGGCCAGGCAGCGCAGTTGTGGCTCGTCCAGATGAATATGTTGCGCCAGGGTTTCGCGCAGGTAATAGGACTGTTGCGCGCTGTCATGCGTATCGCGCCACCAGCGTTGGTGATGTTCATCAGCCAGCACCGCAGGCGGCGAGTCGTCGGCGCTTGTACGGCGGGCATAATCAATCGTGACGCCATGCACCAGGCAGCCATAGGCATCTCTTCGCAGGTGGATATGGTGGCGGCAGACGGGATCGTCTTCCACGCCTTCGTATTGATAGCTGATGGACTCCAGCGCTAATGGCAGCAGCCGGGCGTAGCGCGTGTGGGCGCTGGGCGGTGCCAGTTCGCGCAGCAGATAACGGTGTTGGGTGACCGAGTAGGGCACTGCGCCCTGCGCCGGGTCCGCCGCCATCACCTCTACGCGCAGAACCGCCCCGCTGAGTGCATGTGCCGCTTCGCGCAACAGCGACGGCGCAGGCTCGCTGATCAAGTCGTCGTGATGGTCAAGCGGCCGCACCTGCCCCGTGGCCCGGTACCGGCTTAACAGCGTTGGGCCGATGGCCTTGGCCTTGACGTCGTGAGCGCTATGGCCGAGGGCGGCCATATCAACCGACTGGCCGGTATGAAACCACGTCTTGGTGCGCACGGGAGCGCTGAAACCTTGAGTGTTTTCGTTGTTTTTGTGGCTGTCGGTGTCGGTCTGCAACAACAGCCCGAAGCCGCGAAATTCGCGGTCGGCCCGGTCGTAATAAGCCTGCCTGTAGCTCAAGCGCTGGGTGAGTTGGTTGCCGGTTATTTCATCCTGCCGGGTGTGTTGGCTGACCAGGCACAGCGCGAAGGGTAACTGGCAAATGGCAGGCTCGCTGTTGGCGTGCCGTTCACGTTTTTCATCCAACCACTCTTGGGCGCTGCTGCGATACACGATGGATGCGCGTGTGCCCATGTTGTTATAGGTGCGCATGAGCCGCCAGGGCTTCTGGGTGAAAAAGTCGTAGCGCCAGTGGATGGGCGTCTGGTGGGCGGCGCTGAAGATCAGGCTCGGGCAGCCCAGGCCGATCAGATCGACCAGGCTGACCTGGCAGCGGTCGTCATATTGCACGCCGTCTGGCCACGGCACTTTGATTGCCTTTGCCGCAAAGCCGTTGCCGCCTTTATTGAGGAAGACACTCAGGTGATCGGCGCTCAAATACAGCAAGTCGGTAGCGCCGCTGCCATTGAGGTCGACCAGCCGCACATTCGTTGCGCGGAATGTTTGATAAGGCAATGCCAGCGTGGCGAACACAAACCCTTGGGCGAAACGTCCTCGACCCAGGTTCGGCCAACATTTCACTTCGTTATGGCGGATACGCACCAAGTGCTGTTGGCCCGTGGCGAGCACATCGCTGAAGGCCACCAGCTCGTTAGGCGAGGCGGAAATGATCGGTAGGCCGTCGTCGGCTGTATGCGGCACCTCGATGGCCGGCGCGAAGCCGGATTTTCGGCGATTGGCATACAGGCGCACGCTGCGCGGGCCAATCATGGCAAAGTCGTGGGCACCCGAGCCCATCAGGTCGGCCAGCGCTCCCTGGGCATGGAAGAACTCCGACGGAAACGCATCGAAGGGTGTGAAGGCTGACCAATTGCGCTGCTCGTCCAGGCTGAAAAAGCCGCTCATGCCCGGTTGTGCAACCAGCCAGTCCAACCGACCGTCGCCATTGATATCGGCCAGCGCTTGGTGGATGGGCCGTGTACTGTCGGCTACCGGGATTCGCGTCAACGCTTGCGCCGCACCGAAGATCACCTCGTCGCCGGTCTCGGTGTGCTGCGGCCTTAGCGGCTCGCGGTAATACCAACTTTTGTCAGTGCGATACAACACACCCGGTATGCCCTCGCCATACAGGTCGACCAGTTGATACCGATCGCCGTCATTGAGCGCGGGCAACGAGCTGAAGGCCTGATAGCGGCGCGGGTCCGACTTGAGCTGGCCCGATTGATAGAGGCACTCCAGCGGCGGGCGGCTCACGCTATTGCCGGCGCTGTCGAAGGCCTGCTCATGCGCCGCACTCAACAGGCTGACATGCGCGTGGGTGCTGTACTCCAGCAGCAAGCGCTTGACCAGCATTGGCTCGGTGCCCATGTGCGTTTCTTTGGGGAAGTGGTGATACAGCAGAATCTGGTTGCACAGGCGCAGCGTGCGTAACTCAAAGCCGAAGGCAAAGTCCGAGCAAGCGTCGCCGCGTGCCGGCCATGCACGGGCTGGCTGATAAGTCGGTCGCTGATCCGGTTCCAGGGCGCGTTCGCCATAATCAAAGAGCAATTGAAAGTGCCAGCCCACCGTCGGTTTATCCTCGGTCTGCCACAGGTAAAGCTGTTCCTGTTCCCTGGCGGTGAAGTTGCCGTAGCAGACGCTTTCCAGGTAGTGCTGGGCGCGGCAGTCGCGTGGGTAACGCGATTGATCGGTTTCTTTTTTGTAGTGGTAGTAAATGTGCTCGCCGTGGGCGTTCAGGCTTTCCTGCAATAACCATTGCGCCACATGGTGCGGGTGGTCGGGATCGGCAATGCGCGCCAACGCGTTTTTGCCGTAGAAATGTTGGCTGCCATCAGCACGTTGTATCAGCCAAAAGCCAGCTTGGTCGGTTTCCGATCGCCAGTGTTCCATACGGTCGAAGCGGCTCTCGACCCTGGGGAAGTACCGGGTGACCACGTAGGTGGTGCTCAGCGCCAAGCCATTGAACGAGGCGGCGCGGTGGCTGATGATCGCGCCCTCGGCGTTGCGTTCGGGTAAGGCTATTTGCGCGTCGGGGCCTAACAGCACATCGTCGATCGTGTAGCCAGGCACGCCCAGGGACGTACGCCGGCTGACGGCGCCGATCGGCAGCGTCCAACCCAGCCCGAACGGGCCGTTGCCGGCGGTGCTGTGGTATGTCAGCGCCATGGCTGGCGCATAGCCGCGCGCCGCCGACACCGGCAAGGCAATTTCAAAGGTTGCCGTACCGCTGGCGCCGACCGGGCCCCAGCCCTTGCCGGTGCCTTGGATGGCACCGCCACCTGTGGGCAGCGCCGGGCTATTGATCTGCAGGTTCAGGTTGTCGTCGCTCATGCGTTGCCCCCGCTGGCAGCCGTCGCCCTGGCGGTGTAACGCAGGTGAATGACAATATCGTTGATCGTTTCGAGTATGGCTTTTTGCTGAGGCGGATTGGGGAACTCCAGCGTCCAATCGGAGATGGCCCCGGTGTATTCAAAGGGCAAGTAGCGATCATTGCTGTCGAACGTGAGCCTGAACAGGCCGTTGTCATCAAGGCCGGTGGAGAGGGCGATTTGCTGATGCACGCGCATGTCGGCACGCCGCTGGCCTGTGGGCAATACGATTTCGTTGCGGGTCTGGGTCAATATCGCTTTGATGTCTTGGTAAGGCCCCAGCGTTGCGGGCAACGATACGCTGATGCCTTTGATCCGCCGCAGGCTGTGGCCGGGGTAATCATCTTCAAACAGCGCTTCGGTGAGTTTGAAGCACAGCCTGCCTTGGCTGACCAGTTGTTGTTTATGTGAAGCCCAGGGGTCATCAGTGCTTGTAAGGTGAGTGGCTTGAGCGGTGTTGGCGTGGGGCGTGGCGACCACACAATCGATGAGGTGATGACGCAACGAGATAGTTTTGACGATCTCCAGATCCCGCACGTTATTGTTCAAGTAGGCGGTGTTCATGCTCAACAGCGATAGCTTCAGGGCCTCACCCGCCAGGTAACCACGGTAATTGTTGTTCCAGGCGCTGGGCTGGATAAACGTGCGTGCATAGTCCGCAACCTCGTACTGCCAGCACGCTTGCGCGGTTCGGCACAGCGAAAGGCTAAGGTCATAGACTTGGTAGTAGAACTTGCTGAGTTGAACATTCAGCCAGTCATACAACTGTGCCTTGGAAAAGCGCCGGGCGAGTAATTGATAGTTCGACCAGGCGTGTGTCAGGGCAGTTTCGGCCAGGCGCAACTGCAGGCGCGTGGCTTTTTCCTGTTCGGCGCAGGTGTGTAGCTGAGCATCCACCTGCGCCAGTTCAAGTTGGGCTTGCTCCTGAGCATAGGCCCACTCCTGTGCCCGGCGGCGGAATTGTTCGGTACGGTCAAGGTCCGCAGCCGTGCCGCGCAGCGCCGTCGCAACGCCTTGGGCCAGGGCTTGAACGGCATAGAACGGGCCTTCCCAGCGCGAGCCGCCGACACTGGTACCGAAAATGTTCGGCGCCATCATCGCGATGCCGGCCCCTGCGCCGGCGGCTGAACCTGCGGTATCGAATCCGGTACTGGTCAAGTAGAGCAGGCCGGCATGCGCTTCCGAGGGGCTGATACCTTCTTTGAGTTGATGTTCGTAGTAGCGCAGCCGGGCCTCAATTATGTGCCGACTGGTGTTGAGCGCCTGGCGGTTTTTCTGATCGATCAACAACGCTTGGGTTTGTTGAGTGACGACGATATTGGCCAGGTCCCACGCTTGTTGTTGCTGTAGCTCCAGGTATTCAGACTGCTCCTTGCGTTCAATCAGGGTCAGCAGCGTATGGCCGAATTGAATCAATGCTTCGGTCGCCGTGAGCGCATGGCCCAGCATGATCTGGAACCGATAATGGCCGACCTGTGTGTCCGCAAGCGCAGCGGCACGCGCGTTGTCGAAACCGCCTTTGCCCTGGCCGGCCACCAGGCTGCGGGGTGACAACGAGGCCGCGTACAGCGGCAAGTGCAAGGGTTTACCGGTAATGTCGAGATTATTCCGCAGGTTATGCAGGCGGCTTTCGAGCGTATCCCAGCGAGCCACCAGCTCACTGTTAAAGGGTAGGCACAGCGAGTCGGTCAGCGTCAGCGACGCCGCTGTGGCGCCTTCAACCGGGCGCGTGATCTCGATGCTCGGGGCTTGCTGCTCAAGTGCCGTCAGGGCTGGCGAGCCAGACGTTGCGAGGGCGGCGAGGGTGATTTTCGACCACGGTTCAAGACGGGTGATGCTGGGGCGTGTGCCGAGGAACTGATGCGCTCGCGTGTACCAGAGTTTGGCGTGCGTCAGGCTGTCCGGGGTGAGCTGGCGATAGGCTGCGTCGCCGCGATTGAGCAGAATATCGAGGTAAAACAGGTAGATCGCTTTGCGAAAATGCACCGGCGCACGAACCGCCAGTGCGTGAGGGTCGTGGGTGGCATGGCCCGGGGCCTGATCTTCTCGCAGCAGTTCGCTGAAGCCCCAAAAGGCCGGGCGGTCAATGGAACCCTCGGCTGCCCGCGCAGGGTCGAATAGGTAGCGGAGCCAGGTGTGTGCTTCGTCATACTGCTGTTCCTGGTTAAGGCGATGGGCGATCAGCCAGGGCACATACAGGAACAGCTCCCAGAAATACTTGCCGTTAGCGCCTTTGAAGTCGATATCTTGCGCTGTACCACCCGGCGCAAGTGGAGGCTCCTGCCAGGTTTTCGGGGTTAACGAAAACAGGTGTTCGAGGCTGATGTTGGCTGCCTGAATCAGCTTGCCGGCAAAGCAGGTGTTCATACGCAGGGTGGTCGGCAGGCCGGCAGGCAGCGTGTCTTTGCTGTTTGAAAAATCAATGAATTCGGCGCTGCCGAGGGTTTCCGATGCATAGCGTTTGATGGTCGGCGCGAGTTGCTGGCTAAGCGGCGCGTCAGACACGGGCGCGGCCAGTTTCAAGGTGGCGGCTTTTAGTGCGTAGCCGAGAATTTTCGGGCCGTCGGCGCTGGGCTCAAGTGTCACCACCCCATGGATCAGGGTAATGCCGGACGCCGCCTGCGCGCGTGTTATTGAAATACGCGTGGTGGCCCGATGCCCGGCAGGCAGTTCGGGCGTGGAGCCGGCGAGGCTTTCGTGAGACGTGTGCTGAAAGTTGATGATTTTATGTGAATTGGCGTTGATGGTTTCGGTGAAGGGGTAGTCTTGAAAGTTTGCACTCATGATGATGTGTTTGTAGGCGCGCAACGTCGAGGTGGCCACGTCGGTGTTGTTGATCAGCAGCACATTTTGGGAGTGCAACTGGTTCAGTTTTTCAGGCAGGTGGTAATGGCCGTAACGGTTAAGCGTGATGTGAAAGTGTTTGTGCGTGTACAGATTTACGAAAGCGTTCTTGTCGATAAATTTGCCTTCCAGCGAAAGGGTAGTGTCGCCGACTTGCTCGGGTGTAGAGGTAAACAGTGACCCATCTTCGTCGTGTACAGCGTTGGGGTATTCTTCATGCGTGGTCGCGTTTTTAAAATAGAGTGCATAAAAATCAGAGGTTAATACTTCTACCGTGCCGGTGATTTTAGAACCCTTGCTCAGTTTGAGTTGAGTCGTGTTGGGGTCGTCCAATGCCGCATCGGTCATCAGTGTGATGGTGATAGGCGTCGTGCGCCTTGCGCTCAAGGTGACGGTGTACGGGTGTTGAAAGCGCTCTTTGAGAATCGAAGAAAATATAATCTCGTCGGTATTAGCGTCAAAAGCGACGGCGCTCTGCTCGGTGTCTTTTATGTTCAGTTGGTGTTTTTCAAAGTCCCAATCGTTTTTGTCCGCGAACGGCGTTTGCACGGTGACCGAAATCGAATGTTTGGAGGCCGGCGTTACCTTGAACTGCAGGTTGCCCTGGTTTTTGTGCGCAAAGAAGGTGAGGTATTGCCTGGCGTTGTCAGGTAGCAATTCGCTGTAATAGCCGTTAGTGCTTTGGAGTACCGCGCGCACCCTGGTTTTCTGCGAGGGGTCGAAGGGTTCCAGCAGCCGGTTTATTTCTTCGTCCACGTCTGAGCCCGGCAGCACGCTATAACGCTCGGGGCTGCCGCCATCGGCGAGCGTGGTGATGTTGAAGGACTGGTCGATTTGCACGGACTGGAAAAACTTGCCAATAAAGTTCTCCTGCTGTTTAGGGTCTTTACGTGCGGTTGCAAGGACACTTAAAAACAGCACGGGCGGGCCGCTGGCATCGACGATCGCCACCGTTTGCGTGATCGTTTTCAGAAAGTCCGTGGTCGATGCGTTGACGTCTTCGGTGGCGCAGTATTGTTCAATACACGCCTGCGGTACGCTCCAACTGCCATCGTGTTTTTTATAAGAGAAGTTAAGCCGAAACTTGACGTAGTGGTTGTCTATCCATGCGGTGAGCTGTGCTTTTTCTCCCGCATTCGATTGGTCGGCTTTGAAGGCGCTGGTGGGGGTGGGTTTGATGCATTCGGCCCAGATGAAAAAGATTCGATTATTAAAAAACACCGGGCGGATACTCTGCTCGGCAGTGGCGTCGGAGACCGATAAGTTCACCCGCTCCCAATCAGACCAGGCACCTTGGGCAAGCCCCGCGCCGGAACGCTTGGACAGGTCGAGGGAGCGCCAGTAATAGGTATGCTCGGAGCTTGATTTGCCGACAAAGTAATAGGTGCCGCTACACAGCTCGCTTGAACCTGCGTCGATGTACCCGTTGATCGTGCGTATGTTGGCGGTTTCTTCGAACCTGGCAAGGTAACGGTTAACTGCGGTGGTCACGGTGTCCCGTTGAATTCGATATTGGCTAAGGTCGTTTTCCAAGTGTTGAAAACTCGCCGTCTTGTCACGCCGTAACGTCGGGTCCAGATAGTTGGCGGGGTGGTAGCGCAGCTGTTGGTTGGCATTCCACAGTGGGTAGGTGTGCAAGCGTTCGCGCCAGGTCTGGTGCTGTTGCGCAGTCATCGCATGCGTTTCATAGCCGGGTTCGAGGCCCAGTTGAATGCGCGTGATGTATTGCTGCAGGCTGGAAATCGCACAGGCTACCGGGCTGGTCGGCACGGCTTGGCTGACCTGCACGTCGAGTAGCCAGTACTCGTAGAGAGCGTCGGCGTTGGTGATTTTACTTTTTAACGCGTCAGGCACTTTGTGGGTCAGGTAATACGCGAGCATCGCATCGCGCAGGCTTTCATTGAGGTGTTGATTGAGCAAGTGAGACATGATCAGTCCTTGAACAGGTCGAAAAAAAGTGGGGTATTAGTCAGTTACTGTTGGGCGCTCGTTAGCGCCTCGCCCACGGCCTTCCATTCGGCAAACGTCGAGTCGGTTTTAAGCTGGCTGGCTTGAATCAGCATGCGGGTCGACAGGCCGGTGTCGGCGCTTGCCTGGCGGCAGCGCAGCACCCAGTCCAGGCGGTCCATGGAGGTAATGCGCGGCGGTGTCAGTTGGCTGCTTAAACTGTCGATTTCACTGGCACTCCAGCCTAAAAGTTGTGCCAGTCGCGCGTTTTTTTCTTCAGGGGGGGGCTGCACAGCGCTGTTGTGTAAGGCATGGGCATGTTCGAAGTAGGCGAGAAGCTGTTCTTCGGTGGTGCCACAGCGATTGATGCACTGTTTGAATTGCTGCATGAGGTAGAGAGTGCGCGGGGTCAGTTCAAGCAACGAAGAGGCCGCGTACTCACTCTCAAGCCAGTGCGGATTGAGCAGAAATTGATGCAGTGCATGTGGGCTGAGCGGAAGTTGCAGAATGTCGGCGGCGTTAGGTAACAGCAGTATCAAGTAGCCGATGGTGTGTAGCGGCGGGGCAGTGGGCGCGTGTAAACGCAGGAACTGGTTGGCATGATCATATTTGACATAGCCGCTGGTATCGCTTGGCGTATGGGCCGTGGCTTGAATGATTGCTTTCAGGCGTAAATGAAGGCGCCAGAGCTCGTCACGCACCTCGCTCAACAGGGGCAGGAGGATGAGCCTGGCTTGCTCGATCAAAAATGCATTACGAACAGCGTCAACGCTTATTTTAAGCGGCGTTAGAACATCATTCAGCGCAGCTTCCACGCTCGCGACAGCGCGAATCCTTTGCAGTACCTGCTGGCCGATGGACGCCCAATCAATCGCGGGCAGGTGATTTTTTTCGTCGTCTCTTTCATCAGCGTTTTGTTGAGGCAGGGTCAGACGCTTCAACTTTTGGGCGAGAGACGCCTGGTCGTAGGCGGCGAACGCGTTGACCAGCTGCTTAATGGCAGGGTCTTGGGCCAATGGGTGCAGCGATCGTTGAGGGTTTAACAGTGACAGGCTGTTCCCGCTTTGCTTGAGCCAGCGGCTGGCCCAGTCCAGGTGCATGAGCATATCGAGGAAGTCAGTCGCGCCTTTCGGCTTGCGGCGTAATGTCGGATTACGCAGTTGCGTTGCGAGGGTCGCCTGCCCGAGCATTTGTAGCCATTGCTGGCAGTCCAGGACCGACAGGCCAAACAGGCGGGCAATGTGTGCTTGCCGATAAATCGCGCTGACGGTCTCGATCGTACGTGTGGCAGGCACATCGGGGCTGATCAGTAGCTGCAGCGACGCCTGGGTGTCCTGCAGGCCCAACCCCGCGCAGAGTTGTTGCCGAGTAGTCGCGTCGAATGCACCGCCGTCCAGATACAGCGGTGGCAGAGCAGAGCCTGCGCGATTGAATACCTGATCAAACAAGGGCAGGCGCTCGCCTGAGGCATGCACGGGCAACTGATGGAGCCAGGCGGCAAACTCCTCGGCCTGCAGCCCGTAGTGCTTGCTTAGATAGCAAAAAACGCCCAGCGCCCTCAGGGTGTTATGGCTGATCAGCAGCGAAGGGTTACTGCTGCCCTCGCAGCGCATGGCGCTGGTTATCAGGCTGTCCAGTTGCGCGAACGGCAG
This sequence comes from Pseudomonas kitaguniensis, assembly GCF_009296165.1. Lineage (GTDB taxonomy): Bacteria > Pseudomonadota > Gammaproteobacteria > Pseudomonadales > Pseudomonadaceae > Aquipseudomonas > Aquipseudomonas kitaguniensis. The sequence continues at coordinate 16,847 of NZ_VUAZ01000068.1, forward strand.
GCCGAGCCAGCGCTGCAGGCGAATCATGCGTTGCAACCTGTCGAAGCGCTCAAGGTTAACGTTGACCAGTTGGGCAGGCGCGCCGTTGTCCAGGCTGATAACGGGCGTGGTTGCGCCGTTGACGTAACACGCGCCGTACGTCAGCTGCGTGCTCTGCGGGCAGTAAGGTGATTTGCGCGGTGCGTGCGTCTGTTGTGCAAGCAGCGCCTGAAGTTGTTCGGCATCGAGTTGTGTCAGGCGCAGAAAGTCGCTGATCTTCTCGGGACCTTTTGGCGTCTCTCGCCACTGGTAATAGTCACGAAAAAAAGTGTGCGCGCCGTCTGCGGCGACCAGGCTATTTTTCAGCAGTGTTTGTTGTTCAGGGCTCAACCCGGATAACAAGCATTGGGCCTCGTTATTCTGAGTGATGACCTGCCCGTAAGCGCCGGCTTTTGCTGCCAGCGGCAGCTCGCGACTGATGCGATAGTTCAACTCGCCCAACGCCGGCGTGTCGCCTGCCAGGCTCAGTCGGCATTGCTGATGGTGAAAGTGGTAGGGCAGAGAAAATGGATACCAGGTCTTGCTCAGTAACGTGTAGGCATCCTTGTCGTCAGCGCCGGTTATATTTTTTAGCAAGGTCTGGTTGATGATCGACAACATGGGCACCTGACCCGACACGCTGTGTTGGTCGATCACCAGCGCGTGCAGGTCCGCGCGTCGATCGTTCAACGTGACGGCGTTTGACCCTTGGGCGTTGTGTTCCAGTTGCATGGCGAACAGGTAGAGCGCCCGCAAGTACGCCGCTGGCGAATCGACTGCGGCGATGGAGGTGCTGGAGCAGAACTGTTGCCAGTTCTCGTTGAACAAGGCTTGGTAGGTCGCTCCGGTTTCGGCGGCAACCTTGCGTTTATTGCGCAGGGCAGTGGCGTCTGACGCGACTTGTTGTTGGCGAAATAATGTCTCCAGTTGCGCGGCGGCACTCTGGGCCTTGAGGTACACCGGGTGGGCATCGTCGTCATTGCAGGTTGCCAATCGCTTGGCGAACTCGCGCTCGGACACGCGCACGATGTCGAACACCGAGTTGATATTGAGGCGCTGCAGAGCGGTCTTGAAATCGTCCCGGCCATGCGCAGGCGGGCGGGCGTGGTCAATCAGTTGAGCAAGCAAGGGGCTGGTGTCGGCTTCCATATCCATAGGTTCCTTCAATCCCTCCGGCAGATCCGGAGGGGCAGGAAACGCTATCACGCGGGCTGTCGCGGCCTGCGTCAGGCGGTGCTGCGATAGCACTAGGGAAATATCAGCGCGTCAGAGTCGATGCCATACCGAGGCAGGTTTTGCTAGAATCCGCCCGCGCCTTACCACGTTGGCGTTTTTTGATATCCGGTTCACCCTTTACGAGGGTAGCCACCTGGAGAGAACACCCATGACTCAACCGATTGTCGTGGCGGCACTGTATAAGTTCGTCACCCTCGAAGATTACGTCGCCCTGCGCGAGCCACTGCTGCAGGCGATGGTCGACAACGGCATCAAAGGCACCTTGCTGATCGCCGAAGAAGGCATCAACGGCACCGTTTCCGGCAGCCGCGAAGGCATTGATGGCCTGATGGCCTGGCTGAAGAACGACCCGCGCATGGTCGACATCGACCACAAAGAATCCTACTGCGACGACCAGCCGTTCTACCGCACCAAGGTCAAACTGAAAAAAGAGATCGTGACCCTGGGCGTTGAAGGCGTCGACCCGAACAAAAAAGTTGGCACCTACGTCAACCCGCAGGACTGGAACGCGCTGATCAGCGACCCGGAAGTGCTGTTGATTGATACGCGCAACGACTACGAAGTGTCGATCGGCACCTTCGAAGGCGCGATTGACCCGAAAACTACTAGCTTTCGCGAATTTCCCGACTATATCAAAGCCAACTTCGACCCGGCCAAGCACAAGAAAGTCGCCATGTTCTGCACGGGCGGTATTCGTTGCGAAAAGGCCTCAAGCTACATGCTCAGCGAAGGCTTTGACGAGGTTTACCACCTCAAGGGCGGTATCTTGAAGTACCTCGAAGAGGTGCCGCAGGCGGAGACTAAATGGCAGGGCGACTGCTTTGTGTTCGACAACCGCGTGACCGTGCGTCACGACCTGAGCGAAGGCGACTACGATCAATGCCATGCCTGCCGCACACCGGTGAGCGTAGAAGACCGCGTGTCCGAGCACTATGTGGCCGGCATCAGTTGCCCGCATTGCTGGGATAAGCTGCCGGAGAAGACCCGTCGCAGCGCAATCGACCGGCAAAAGCAGATTGAACTGGCCAAGGCCCGCAATATGCCGCACCCGATTGGCTTCAACTACAAGCAAACCCCTTCCGAGGCCTGACCCATGCCCGCGCGCCTGCTCTATGTAATGGACCCGATGTGTTCCTGGTGCTGGGGCTTTGCGCCCGTTGCCAAAGCCTTGGTTGAGCAGGCTCAGGCCGCCGGCGTCGAACTGCACCTGGTGGTGGGCGGCTTGCGCACCGGCAGCGGCGCGGCATTGGAACCCACCACCCGGCGTTACATCCTCGAACACTGGCAGGCGGTAACGGATGCCACCGGTCAGTCGTTTACGTTTGAGGGGGCGTTGCCCGAAGGTTTTGTCTACGACACGGAGCCGGCCTGCCGCGCCATCGTCACTGCGCGCAGCCTGGCACCGGATTGCGCCTGGACGCTGCTGGGGCTGATCCAGCATGCGTTTTATGTAGAGGGGCGCGATGTGACCCTCGCCAGTGTGCTGGTGGAACTGGCGGAGGAGGCGGGCATACCGCGTATCGAGTTTGCCGGCGCCTTCGACCGCGCAGAGCAACACGCCGCGACGGGTGCTGATTTCACCTGGGTGAAGGATTTGGGCATCGACGGTTTCCCGACGTTGCTCGCCGAGCGTAATGGCCAGATGGCCTTGTTGACCAACGGTTACCAGCCACTCTCCGAGTTGTCGCCATTGCTCGCCCGTTGGTTGGAGCGAGCCGCCTGTGTATGAAAAACCTGTGCATGACCAGCCGGACGGTGGCGAGCCGCCCCAGCGCACTGATCGCCTGACCTGGGCAGAAATTCGCCGCCTCGCCCTGCGCCACAAGAAATCCCTGTGGATCGCCAATGGCGTCGCCGTGCTGGCGACCCTGTGCAGCGTGCCCATCCCTTTGCTGTTGCCGTTACTGGTCGACGAAGTGTTGCTGGGCCAGGGCGATGCGGCGCTCAAGGTGATGAACCACGCGCTGCCCTTGGGCTGGCAGAAGGCGGCCGGTTATATCGGCCTGATGCTGTTGGTGACCTTGACGCTGCGCTCTGGTGCGCTGGTGTTCGGCGTGGTGCAGTCGCGCTTGTTTGCGCGGCTGGCCAAAGACATCGTGTATCGCATCCGCGTGCGGCTGATCGAACGGCTCAAGCGCATTTCCCTGAGTGAATACGAAAGCCTCGGCAGCGGCACGGTGACCACGCATCTGGTGACCGACCTGGACACGCTGGACAAGTTTGTCGGCGAAACCCTCAGCCGTTTCCTCGTGGCCATGCTGACCCTGGTTGGCACCTCGGCGATTCTGGTGTGGATGCATTGGCAACTGGCGTTGCTGATTTTGTTGTTCAACCCGCTAGTGATCTACGCCACCGTGCAGTTGGGCAAGCGCGTCAAACACCTGAAGAAGCTGGAGAACGACAGCACCTCGCGCTTCACGCAGGCGCTGACCGAAACCCTCGACGCTATCCAGGAAGTGCGCGCCGGCAACCGTCAGGGCTTTTTCCTCGGCCGCCTTGGCCAGCGTGCCAAGGAAGTGCGTGACTACGCGATTCACTCGCAGTGGAAAACCGACGCCTCCAGCCGCGCCAGTGGCTTGCTGTTCCAGTTCGGCATCGACATCTTTCGCGCAGCGGCGATGCTCACCGTATTGTTTTCCGACCTGTCGATCGGCCAGATGCTCGCGGTATTCAGCTATTTATGGTTCATGATCGGCCCGGTGGAGCAGTTGCTCAACCTGCAATACGCCTTCTACGCGGCGGGCGGGGCGCTGACGCGGATCAACGAACTGCTGGCGCGTGCCGACGAGCCGCAATACGCAGGCGGCGAAGACCCGTTCACCGGGCGTGAGACCGTCGGCATTGAGGTGCGTGGCGTTGATTTCGGCTATGGCGACGACCGCGTGCTCGATCAGTTGAACCTGACCATCGCGCCGGGTGAGAAGGTGGCGATTGTCGGCGCCAGCGGCGGCGGCAAAAGTACCCTGGTGCAATTGCTGTTGGGGCTCTACACGCCGCAGGCCGGCAGCATTCGCTTCGGCGGGGCGACCCAGCAAGAAATCGGGCTCGCGACCATTCGTGAAAACGTTGCTGTAGTACTGCAACATCCGGCGCTGTTCAACGATACGGTGCGCGCCAACCTGACCATGGGCCGCACACGTACCGACCAAGCGTGTTGGCAGGCACTGGAAATCGCCCAATTGGATGCTACCGTCAAGGCACTGCCCTTGGGTCTTGACAGTGTGGTGGGGCGCTCCGGTGTGCGTTTTTCCGGCGGGCAGCGCCAACGCCTGGCCATCGCCAGAATGGTGTTGGCCGAGCCTAAAGTGGTGATCCTGGATGAGGCCACCTCCGCCCTGGACGCTGCCACCGAGTACAACCTCCATCAAGCGCTGGCGCGGTTTCTCAGTGGGCGTACTACACTGATCATCGCCCACCGGCTTTCGGCGGTGAAACAGGCTGACCGTGTGCTGGTGTTTGATGGTGGGCATATCGCCGAGGATGGCGACCATCAGCAACTGATCGCCGATGGCGGCCTTTATGCAAAGCTGTACGGGCATTTACAGCAAGTTTGAACTGTTTAGTTTGAAACATGTTCTGTGCTTAGTACGAGGGCCCTCTGCAAAAACAGTGGCCCTGCTGAACTGTTTACGGCGCCCGCCTTGGATAGGCACGTCGTAGCTGATCGGATTGAACGACGTTAGCCAGAGCTGTGCTGTCAGGAGCGTTAACCACTCGCGTGTTTTTGGTAGTGCTTATGCAAGGGACCTCATGAAGCAAAAGCGCACTCTTGGAATGACGTTTAGTACCCCTCGGTTATTGGGCATCGTCTGGCCTTTTATCGCAGTGGTACTGCTTCAGGCGTTATTGGGCTGCGTGAGCCTTTACGTACTGTCGGCTGTACGCGGTTATGTGGCGGGTGAAAGTCTATGGTCCAAAGGCCAGAAAGATGCCATCTATTACCTGACCCTTTACGCCGACAAGCGCGACGAGGCGACCTTCCTCAAATACCAGCAAGCCATCGCCGTGCCCCAGGGCGGCCATGAACTGCGCGTCGCGCTGGACCGCCCCACGCCAGACCTCGCCGCTGCGCGCCAGGGCATTCTCAAAGGCGGCAACCACCCCGATGACGTGTCCAGCCTGATCTGGCTGTACCTCAATTTCCGGCATTTTACCTACCTGGAAAAAGCCATCGAATCGTGGACCGTGGGCGACGCTTACCTGGTGCAATTGGATGACTTGGCTCAGGCGATGCATCGGGCGATCAGCAGCGGTCAAGTCAACAGCCTGGATGTGAGTGAATGGAAGGCGCACATCATTGCGATCAACGACGGCGTCGCGCCAGCCGCCAAGGCCTTCAGCGATGCCCTGGGCGAAGGTTCGCGGGTCATCCTGCGGCTGTTGTTGATCACCAACCTTGCGACCGCCCTGTGCCTGATTGCCCTGGCGCTGTTGCGGACGCATAAATTGCTGACACAGCGCCACGCGTTCGCCGACGCGTTGCAGATGGAGCGCGAGCGTGCGCAGACTACCCTTGAGTCGATCGGCGACGGCGTGATCACCACCGATGTCGACGGCGCCATCGCCTACATGAACCCTGCGGCCGAGGCGCTGACCCACTGGAAAACCGCCCAGGCGCAGGGCTTGCCCCTGGCGGCATTATTCAAGCTGCTGGATGAAAATGCCGAGCCCGACGGGTTTGCCCTGATCGAGCACATTATCAAGGGCCGGCTCAGTGGCGGCAGCGAACACTCCAAACTGATCCAGCGTCTGGACGGCAGCACGGTGTCGGTCACCCTGGTGGGCGCGCCGATCATCAGTGCCGGCCGGGTCAGCGGCGCGGTGCTGGTGCTGCACGACATGACTCAGGAGCGACAGTACATCGCTAATTTGTCGTGGCAAGCGACCCACGACGCCCTGACGGGCCTGGCCAACCGCCGCGAATTCGAGTTCCGTCTCGAGCAGGTGCTGCAACAGGTGACGCGCCAGCCAAATGGACGGCATGCGCTGATGTTTCTCGACCTGGACCAGTTCAAGCTGGTCAACGACACCTGCGGCCATGCGGCGGGTGACGAGCTGTTACGGCATATTTGCGCACTGCTGCAATCAGACTTGCGCGAAGGTGACACCCTGGCGCGCCTGGGGGGCGACGAGTTCGGCATTCTGTTGGAGAACTGCCCGGCACTGGTCGCGGAGAAGATCGCCGAAAGCCTGCGGCACACCGTGCAAAGCCTGCATTTTGTGTGGAAGGGTCGCCCGTTCATGACCACTGTGAGTATTGGCCTGGTGCATATTTCGCACACCCCGACCACCTTGGAAACGTCGCTGCGGGCCGCCGATATGGCGTGCTATATGGCCAAGGAAAAGGGCCGCAACCGCGTGCAGGTGTATCACGACGATGACTCGGAGCTGTCCGTGCGTTTTGGCGAAATGGCCTGGGTGCAGCGTTTGCATATCGCCCTGGAGGAAAACCGCTTTTGCCTGTATGCGCAAGAAATCTCGGCGCTGGGCAACACCGACGCCGGTAACGGGCATGTCGAAATCCTGCTGCGGCTGCACGATGAGGCGGGTCGAATAATTCTTCCCAACAGTTTTATTCCTGCGGCTGAACGTTATGGGTTGATGACGTCCCTGGACCGCTGGGTAGTTGATAATGTATTCAAAATTATTGCCCGCTGTATACATGAGCGGCCAGACCGCCCCATGGCCATGTGTGCGATAAATCTGTCAGGCATTACTATCGGAGATGACGATTTTTTAGAGTTTTTACATGAGAAATTCGAGGCTTACAGCATACCTGCGGAAATGATTTGTTTTGAAATAACCGAGACCGTTGCTATTGCCAATTTGGGCAGTGCGATCAGGTTTATTAATGAACTCAAAGCGTTAGGCTGCCATTTCTCACTCGATGACTTCTGCGCCGGAATGTCCTCGTTCGCTTATCTCAAACATTTACCTGTAGACTTCTTGAAGATCGATGGAAGTTTCGTAAAGGATATGCTGGACGACCCGATTAACCGCGCTATGGTCGAAGTGATTAACCACATAGGTCACGTCATGGGTAAGCGCACAATTGCCGAGTTTGTTGAAACACCGCAAATCGAACAGGCACTGCTTGAGATCGGTGTGGATTACGCTCAAGGCTATCTGATTGAGCGCCCGCAATTGTTTACCTGTGACAGCTTGCAATGCCGACCCGCGCGGCCGCAGCCTTTGTTGTTCAAGGCGCCCGGCACGTTCCGCTGAAACATTTGCTGGTCTGTAAAATCACACTTAAAAAGGAGCCCTACAGTGATCGACACATTCAACAGAACCGGCCCGCTTATGGAAGCCTCGAGTTACCCTGCCTGGGCGCAGCAATTGATCCAGGACTGTAGCGAAAGCAAGCGCCGGGTTGTCGAGCACGAACTGTACCAGCGCATGCGTGATAACACGCTCAGCGCCAAGACCCTGCGCCACTACCTGATCGGTGGTTGGCCAGTGGTTGAACAGTTTGCCTTGTACATGGCACAGAACCTCACCAAGACCAAGTTTGCCCGCCACCCTGGCGAAGACATGGCGCGCCGGTGGTTGATGCGCAATATTCGCGTGGAACTCAACCACGCCGATTATTGGGTGAATTGGGCCCGCGCGCATGGTGTCAGCCTCGAAGAGCTGCAAGCGCAGAACGTACCGCCTGAGTTGCACGCATTGAGCCATTGGTGCTGGCACACCAGCTCGGCCGATTCATTGATCGTCGCGATTGCTGCGACCAACTATGCGATCGAGGGGGCGACCGGCGAGTGGTCCGCCGTGGTCTGTTCTACCGGTGTGTATGCGGCAGCCTTCCCTGAAGAAGACCGCAAGCGCGCCATGAAGTGGCTGAAGATGCATGCCCAGTACGACGATGCTCACCCTTGGGAAGCGCTGGAAATCATCTGCACCCTGGCCGGCATGAACCCAAGCAAAGCCCTGCAGTTAGAGCTGCGCGATGCCGTACGCAAGAGCTACGACTACATGTACCTGTTTTTGGAAAGCTGCATGCGCTTGGAAGCAGACCAGGAAAAGCCACCAGCCGTGTTTCGCGAGCGTCAGGCGCGCATCGCCAGCGAGGCTTGATGTAAGCGAGTTGGCGGGGAAGTGAGGGGGATGTAGCGGGGTAGTTACCCCGCCATTGCCAGGCGGTTGCGGCCTTCGCGTTTGGCCACGTACAAGGCGCTGTCCGCCCGGCGCAACAGGCTTTCGGCAGATTCGGCGGCCAACAAGGTCGAGCAGCCCAGACTCACCGTCAAGTCAATGCGCATGTCATCTGCCCAGTAATCCTGAGCTTGCGCTGCACGGCGCAAGCGCTCGCCGACCATTTCTGCCGCGTCCCGGCCGGTATTCGAGAGCAGAATCAGAAACTCTTCCCCGCCAAACCGAAACACCATGTCCACATTGCGCAGCTGGCTTTTGATCGAGGCGGCCACCGCGCGCAGCACCGCATCGCCAGCTGCATGGCCGTAGGTGTCATTGATTGTCTTGAAGTGATCAATGTCCAGCATCAGCAAGGACAGCGGGCTCAAGTGCCGTTTCGCCATGTCGATTTCCCGTTGCAGGGTCTGGTCCATGGCGATGCGATTGCCGGTTTCAGTCAATGGGTCACGCAGCGCGCTGCGGGTGGCGGCGCGGTAGAGCAGCGCGTTGCGCATAGGGTAAAGCAAGCTCGCGAGCAGGGACTCAAGCTGGCCGAGTTCGTCTTCCATAAAGCGCTGGTTGCGACGGAAGATCAGCTCGCCCAAATGCTCGCCTTCATGGCTCAACGTGTAGCTGACCGAATGGTGGCCGCGCTGCCCGAACTCCAGGCGCAAGTCGCTGGCTTCATGGCGATAGTGCAGCGCGTCGAGAGGCACCAACCGCTGGATCTCGCGAAAGAACAAACCCAGGATGCGTTCCGGTTCGAGGCTGGTCTGCAATTGCTGACCCAATTGCCGGCGAAGTTCGGAAAAAGTGACGGGGCGGTGAGGACGCAGAGATGGCTGACCAAACCCCAGGCGTTGCAATTTAGCGCTGTCGAAGTCAATTGCGTTGGTCTGGGTCGGTGTTTTCATAAGTTGACGGCCTCTAAGCGCTAAACTGTCCTACAGGCTCGGTGAGCGTGGCGAGTGCCAAGCGTCTGGCTGTTCCTTCAGTTCCGTGAAACTTGGGAAACAGTTTAGACCGCTTTGCCGTGGGTTATAAGCCCCGGGCACTGCCACACGTCTTGTCATCGCTTGACCTGCTTGAAGGGTTTAGAGCGAGATTCATGCCATAACGTTTCATTATATTAAAACTCTTATAAATCAATCGACTGCTAGTATCGCCGTGAGCAAGCGCCGCGTGACCGCGCCAGTTATTTGGCTAATTGGCTGAAAGTCACTGCCAGCGCGAGCCTGCGCACCCCGTTTAGCCCTGGTCGAATCCTGGATTTCAGACAGTTGCCGCACGATGCTTGACTTTCTCTTTTTAATCAGTAACATACGGCGCATTCCGCGATAGCTCAGTTGGTAGAGCAAATGACTGTTAATCATTGGGTCCCTGGTTCGAGTCCAGGTCGTGGAGCCAGACAGTAAAAAGCCTGCAGAGATGCAGGCTTTTTTTTGCCCTGGATTTGGCGGCGTTCAAAAGTCCCTGGGCCAGAGCGCGCGCACTGCCTGGCAGGCCACCGTCAGGTTGCAGGCTGTTCTGCTACCCGGTTACCGCGCTTCATCAGGATGCTTGCTGCGCCACTGCTGCAGCGTCGCCTTTGGCTTGGAGCGTAACGCTCGACGCCGCAATGTCCCATGTCAGCAGAACCTGTGTGATGGCCGAATCAAGGGTCGCGTGCGATGCGTTATCGCGCGCAAGTATCGACACGCCCTGCAAGAAACCGTCAAACACGGTAGCTAGCGCCTCTACATCAAGCGTGGCCGGTAGCTGCCCCGCACTGACCCCGCGCTCAACACACGCCAGGATGCCAGCGCGCGTTCGCGCCCTGGAGTGCGTTAATGCTTGGGCAACCTGCGCATTGTCGAGGCTCGGTGCACTCATAACCCCAAGCGTCACCATGCAGCCTTTGGGATGCCCGTCTTCACACTGCATACGCGCCGACTGGCGCAGCGCAGTGTCAATGGCTTGTCGCGGAGGCAGGGTTTCATCCCACAGGCATTCGGTGACTTGGGCGTAGGTCGCCAGATAGCGCTGCACGCATTCATCGAACAGCGCCTCTTTAGAACCGAACGCCGCGTAAAAGCTCGGCGCAGAAATACCGCCACCCAGGCCGGCCTTGAGCTGGGTCAGCGAAGTGGCGTCGTAGCCGTGTTCCCAGAACAGGTGCATGGCCTGTTCCACGGCGTGATCACGGTCGAAATTACGCGGGCGGCCCATTTGTGCCATGTCAGCAATCCTCTGAATAACGAGATAAATACTAGTCGATACATAAGTCTTTGACAATCGGCAGTGTGTGCTGCAACATCTGTATCGATCGATATTTAAGTCCCCTCAAGGAGTCTCTCGTGACACCCTCACTCAGCGCAGCCGCAGCATCCGACCGCTTGCCGATAGGCGCCTTGCTCGCCTTGGCCATGACGGGTTTTATCTGCATCGTCACCGAAACCCTGCCCGCAGGCCTGTTGCCGTTGATCAGTGAAGGCTTGGCGATTTCCCCGTCGATGGCCGGGCAGATGGTCACCGCCTACGCGCTGGGTTCGGTACTGGCGGTGATCCCCATGACCATCGCCACCCGTGGTTGGCGGCGGCGTAATGTGCTGATGCTGACGATTGTCGGCTTTCTGCTGTTCAACTCCATCACGGCGTTTTCGGCGCACTATGGCGTGACCTTGGTGGCGCGATTTTTTGCCGGTGTGGCGGCCGGGTTGGCCTGGAGTTTGTTGGCCGGTTACGCCCGGCGCATGGTCGCGCCGCATCAGCAGGGCAAGGCGCTCGCACTGGCGATGGTCGGCACACCGATTGCGCTGTCGCTGGGCGTACCGCTCGGCACCTGGCTAGGCGGCCTGGTGGGCTGGCGCACGACGTTCGGCATCATGTCGGCGCTGACACTGGTGTTAATCGTCTGGGTGCTGGTGAAGGTGCCCGACTATCCGCCACAGGCTGAGCACCAGCGTGTGTCGCTGCGCAACGTGCTGACCACGCCCGGCGTAAGGCCAGTGCTGGCGGTGGTGATCAGTTGGATGCTGGCGCACAACATTCTGTACACCTATATCGCGCCATTTTTGCTGCCGGCCGGTTTGGCTGGCCGCGTGGACCTGGTGTTGCTGGTGTTCGGCGTTGCCGCATTGGCCGGCATTTGGCTGACGGCCAAATTGGTCGAGCCGTTGCTGCGCAAGACTGTGCTGGCAAGCCTGGCGATGTTTGCGACGGTGAGTGTGGCATTCGGCTTGCTGGGCGATGTGCCGCAGGTGATTTACCTCGGCGTAGCGGTGTGGGGCCTAAGTTTTGGCGGCGCCGCAACGTTGCTGCAAACTGCGCTTGCAGACGCAGCGGGCGATGGCGCAGACGTGGCGTTATCGTTGAATGTGGTGGCGTGGAACAGCGCTATTGCCGCCAGCGGTATCCTCGGCGCAGTGTTGCTGGATACGTGGGGCGTGGCGTCATTTCCGTGGGCGATGCTGGCGTTGTTGGCGGTGGCGTTGTGCATCGCGTGGTCGGCGCAGGCGCATGGTTTCAAACCGGGGCAGCGCTCTGCCGATGGGCCTGCGGCGTCAGGGCATTAGGCGCAAGGCGCTTGACCGCTGCCGGTCAAGCGCGCGCTCGGCCCGCGGTAGCCCGCCTCAAGGAATCAAGCGCTGGGCCCGCAGTTGATCGAACACATCAAAAAACGCCTGGTCGCTGGCCTGGTAGGCGGTGAACCCCATTTTGCGGCTCTTGGACATGTCCGTAACCACCTCGATCGGCCGGCCAAGGTCGGCATCGGTATGCCAAGGCGAGGCCAAGCGGCTGATGTCGGTTTCTGCCAGGCCATGTTGCTCGGCGATCTGGCGCCAGGTGTTCTGATCATCGGCCATTTGCTGTTCAAGCGGGGTGACGGAGGCCGGGAAGTCGGCGGGTGTCAGGCCGAAATAACCAGCGATCTGGCCCCACATCCATTGCCAGCGAAACACATCGCCATTGGTGATGTTGAACGCCTGGTTGGCCGCCGCAGGCGTGGTGGCGGCCCACAGCTGCTGTTTGGCCAGTTGCCGCGCGTCGGTCATGTCCGTGAGGCTGTCCCACTGCACGCGCGAGCCCGGAAACACAAACGGGCGCCCGGTGTGTTTGCAGATGCTGGCGTAGACGGCGAGGGTGGTCGCCATGTTCATCGCATTGCCCACGGCGACGCCGGTGACCGTATGCGGGCGGTGAACGCTCCAGGTGAAACCGTCCTTTTCAGCGGCGGCGAACACTTCGTCTTCCTGCGCATAATAGAAGTTCTCCACAGCCAGTCGGCCCTGTTCTTCACGGAACGGGGTCTGCGGCAGGCTGCCTTTGCCGTAAGCTTCGAACGGGCCAAGGTAGTGCTTCAAACCGGTGACCAATGCCACGTGCTGCACGCTGCCAGCCGGGCGCACGGCGTCGAGTACGTTGCGCACCATGGCGGCATTGACGCGAATATTCCCGGCCTCGGTGGCCTGGCGAGACCAGGTGGTGATGAACACATGGGTCGGCTTCAGGTCGGCCAGCGCTTGTTGCACTGAAGCCTGGTCTTGCAGGTCGGCAGCCACCGGAATCACCCCAGGCACTTTCGAGGGGCTGCGGGAAAGCGCGGCGACCTGCCATTGATTGTCGAGCAGTAATTGGGTGATGGCGCTGCCAACGATGCCGCTGGCGCCCACGACTAATGCGATTTGGGTCATAAGATTCTCCCGAGTATGTAGGGTTCTGAGCCCCTGAGGCCACTGAGGTTCAACCTGTGCACGACACTCGCGGCACCAAAGGCGCTTATGAGGGTCCATAAGCCCCGCACGATCGTCAGCGCTCGTGCCTCTGTCGGTTCCATGAGCCGGAATTCGTTATCCGTTGACCCTCACCATAAGATCTAACGCATGTACCTACGCAACCTTGCAATCGGGCTCTCGGCCCTTGTTTTACTTTCCACCTCGGCGCACGCCCGCAGTCTGGCAAACCCTTATACCGCCGAGCAGCGAAAGGCTTCGTTTGACAGTTGCGCTGAACTCTTCCCCGCATCGAACCCAATCAAGACGACCACCGTGCCCGCGTCGATGAAGCCCATGGCGCTGTGTTCCGACACGTTTGCGGTGCTGTATTCGCAAACCAGCAAGACGCCGCTGTTGGTCGTCGAGCGCCTGAACGCTGCCCAACTGCGCGATGCCAAAGGTGAGGAGCGCACCAACCAGTTCTACCCGGACCCGCGCATCCCGAAAAGTGGTCGTGCAGAGTTGAGCGACTACCGCAGCCAGAAGCCGGCCATGGACCGCGGCCATCAAGCCCCCGCTGCCGATGCACCGAACGCGCATGCGATGGCGCAGTCGTTCGCGCTGTCGAACATGGTGCCGCAAAACCCCACCAACAATCGCAAGATCTGGAGCAAGGTCGAGGCGGACGTGCGCAAGTTTGCCAAGCGCGCCGGCGGCAATGTGTATGTGTTCACCGGCCCGTTGTTTGACGCGGGTTACCGAACCACGGGCCGCAACAAAGTGTGGGTGCCGACGCGCCTGTTCAAGCTGGTGTATGACGCCTCCTCGAAACGCGCCTGGGCCTACGTGCTGCCCAATGCTGAAACGCGTATTCAACGGCCGATGGACTACGACACGTTTGTGAAGACCACCGGGCTCAAGCTGCTGGGCAATCTGCCGGTCACCGGCTCCATCGGTCGAGGCTGATGTGACGCCCCAAAGGCTGGCAACAGCGCCAGCCTTACCTGGGCTTTTTCAGCGCCTTCAAGCGCAACGTTGCACGCTGAACGGCGGCCATTTTTTCCGGGCGTTTCATGCGTTTCCATTTGCGTATGTCGTCCTTGGTCCGGCCGCAGCTGACGCATAAATCGCCACTGAGCTGGCACGTGGAAATGCACGGGTTCTCAATATCTTTAGCCAAGGGCTCACCTGCCTATGCAAAGCCTCACCACGCAGAGGCTGCGTTTTGCGTTTTACTCGTGGGCCGCGCCAAGCAACCCATGGTTGTGTGCACAAGCGCCTTACTGTGGGAGCGGGCAAGCACACTCCCACATTTGACTGCATGGCGGCGCTATCAGAGCGCGACCGATACGCACCCCGGATTACTCCCAAAAAAGCGCCGCCACAGGGTTTATACTCGCCGCCATCGTACGCACCCCCATTCATACACACCGAGATACCTCATGAGTCACGCTATTCCCCTCGCCCCCGCGCGCAAGCCCATCGCGCCGTGGGCGGCTCTCATCATTCTGGTGATGGGCGCTATATTACTGCAAAGCAGCGTCGGTTCACGCCAGGTGCTGCTGCTGGTAGTCGGCGCCGCGCTGGGCTTGACCCTGTACCACGCAGCCTTTGGTTTCACCTCCGCTTGGCGGGTGTTTATCAATGACCGGCGTGGCGCCGGTCTGCGTGCGCAAATGGTGATGCTGGCCGTGGCGGTGCTGCTGTTCTTCCCCGCGCTGGGCGCGGGCACACTGTTTGGCCAGCCGTTGGTCGGGCTGGTGGCGCCGGCCGGTGTGTCGGTGGTGTTTGGTGCGTTTATTTTCGGCATCGGCATGCAGTTGGGTGGCGGTTGCGCATCGGGCACCTTGTTCACTGCGGGCGGCGGTAATGCGCGCATGTTGGTCACATTGCTGTTCTTTATTTGCGGTTCGTTGATCGCCACGCACCATGTTGACTGGTGGTTTGCGCTGCCGGCGTTCCCTGCGGTGTCCATCGTCAAAAGCTTCGGCGTGCTGCCTGCTTTGCTCATTAGCCTGGCGGTGTTCGGCCTGATTGCAGCCGTCACGGTGCGCCTGGAAAAACGCCGCCACGGCCAGCTTGAACAGGCCGTGACCAGTCAACACACGGGCCTGCGCCGCTTTCTGCGCGGGCCGTGGCCATTGGTGTGGGGCGCCATAGGCTTGGCGCTGCTCAACTACGCGACCCTGGCGTTGGCCGGGCGGCCTTGGGGCATCACCTCGGCGTTCGCGTTGTGGGGCGCCAAAGTGGCGAGCGGGTTGGGGGTGGATGTGGCCAGTTGGGCGTTCTGGCAAATGCCGGGCAATGCCAAGGCACTCGCCGCGCCGGTGTGGGAAGACATCACCAGCGTCATGGACATCGGCATTATGCTCGGTGCCTTGTTGGCCGCAGGGTTGGCTGGGCGTTTCGCCCCCAACCTGAAAATTCCGGCGCGCTCGCTGGTGGCTGCGGTGATCGGTGGCCTGTTACTCGGTTATGGCTCGCGTCTGGCGTACGGTTGCAATATCGGTGCGTACTTCAGCGGTATCGCCTCGGGCAGCTTGCATGGCTGGGTATGGTTAGTGGCGGCGTTTATCGGCAATAGCGTAGGCGTGCGGTTGCGGCCATGGTTCTTTGCGGGCGAGCGGCCGCAGGTGGCATTGAGCGGTTGCTGAACCCATCAGGGTGCGCAGAGTGCCTTGGGTAATGATGTCCGAATACGTCCTCAAGTGGTCCGAAGCACGCCTGTTGTTCACCCGGCAACGTCCTTAGCATGGCTTGCATCATTCCTCACGATGCAAGCCTTAAGGACCCTTATGAGCCACAAAGCGCTTATTGTAATCGATGCCCAGCAGTCGTTCCGCCATTCAGACTATTGGTCCGAAAATGACCTGCCCGGTTACCTGGAAAAACAACAGGCACTGATCGACGGGTGTGTTCAACACGGCATCCCGGTGATACAAGTCTTACATGTTGAGGACCACGGGCATTTTTCACTGGCCTCGGGTCACGTCAGGGCATTCAGCGAGTTGTCGATCAACCCGGACCTGATCATTCACAAGCGCTACCACAGCGCTTTTGCCGGAACGCCGCTGGCGGCCCGGCTCACACAGATGGGAGTCACGACGCTGATTATCAGTGGCATTCGTACCGAACAATGCTGTGAAACCACCACGCGGCACGCGTCCGACAGCGGCTTCAATGTGGACTTTGTCAGCGAAGCGACGCTGACCTTCGAGATGACGCACGCGCGCAGCGGCCGGCGTTACACCCCGGCCGAGATTCGCGAGCGTACAGAGCTGGTCCTGGAACACCGTTTTGCGCGCATCGTCACCGTCGCCCAGGCGTTGCAGGGTTGAAGCCATGAGCGTGCCGGTGCTGTTCGTGCTGTTGCCCAACGCACTGATGCTGGATTTGGCCGGGCCTGCCGAAGTGTTGCGCCTTGCCGCGCAAGCCGAAGGCCCTGCGTCGGTCGCTTTCGACTTGCAGTACGTCAGCCCGGTAGCGGCGCTGCAAACGTCCATCGGCCTGCCGCTGAATGGCTTGGCGCCGCTGCCGCCAGCCTTGGCACCTGGCACGCTGGTGGTGTTGGTGGGCTCCACGCCGCCGCTGACGACAGCTTGCCGGCAGGCATTCGAGTCGGCCAACGCGGTGCTCACTGAGTGGCTGAAAAACGTTTTTGCGCCCTCGGGCGAGCGGTTGGTGTGCGTGTGCGCGGGGGCGTTGAGTGCCGCTCGGGCGGGGCTACTGGATGGGCGCCAGTGCACCACGCACCACGCGTTGTGCGCGACACTGCAGGCCATCGCGCCCAAGGCTCGCGTGCTTGAAAACCGCCTGTATGTCATCGACGGCCCGGTCAGTTGCAGCGCGGGGGTGACGGCCGGTATCGACCTGATGCTGCACCTGGTTGCCGAGCTGGCGGGGCCAAGGCTGGCCTGCGCCGTCGCGCGCGACATGGTGGTGTACATGCGCCGCAGCGGCGCCGACCCGCAACTGTCGCCTTGGCTAGCCGGTCGCAACCACGTGCACCCGGCCGTGCATCGGGTGCAGGACGCCATAACGGCCGCCCCGTGCGAGGCATGGAGCGTCACGCGCATGGCCGCCCTGGCCTGCACCAGCAGCCGCCACTTGGCGCGGTTATTCCACGAACACGCAGGCATCAGCCCGCTGGATTACCTGCACACGCTGCGTCTGACGGTGGCGCGTGAATTACTCGCCGAGTCGGCGCTGAACATCGACACCGTCGCCGAGCGCGCAGGTTTTGGTTCGGCGCGCCACCTGCGGCGTATCTGGGGCAAATACGAAGTCGGTACGCCTTCAACTGGACGCGTCGCACTCGGTGGTTGACGCGGGCTCAGACTCAGCCGCCAGTTTCGCGCGGTCGGCCTTACTGATGTATTGATCTTTGTTTTTCGGCGCCAGTTTGGCGCTGGCCTTTTTGGCTTTGGCCTTAAACAGCTGCTTCAGTTTCTTCTGGCGATTCATCGTTTGCTACTCAGCGGGTAAGTGCCGGAATCATATCAGCTTAAGCCCGCGCGTCAGGCCCCTGCGTGTGGCATCGAGAGCTGCCCACGTTCACGCCGTCGTGAAGAGCAGCTTGCAAACGCTAAGCGCGCCGGGTAGCGGCGCGGGGAACTACTTGCCTTCACGAGCTATTGGCGACATGGCAGGCAAACCATCGAGAAACGCGGCGACTTGCTGACGGTTGCGCAAGTGCAGCAGCGGTATCTGCGGACCGATGGCCAGGCGAACCTTCTCTATACCCGGTCGGTAATCGCGATCAAAACCCCAGACGAACTTTAGAAAACTCAGGAACTCGCGGTCGAGCTTCTCCTGGCAGCCTGCTGCCCGGTCTGCGCTGGGGCGATTCATAAGGCTGCGCAAGAGTACTCGGGCAAAACACGTCAGCCTCGGTGTATCGAGCCAGATGATCAAGTCGGCCTCGGGCAGGCGAAGGTCGAAGGTTCGCCGCGCATAGTTGCCTTCACATACCCAGTTGCGCGTCGATAGCGCGTCGCGCACCCGTGTGCGGAATTGCTCCGCGTCGGGTTCGACCCAGTTGGGCTGCCAGAAGAGTCTGTCGAGGTGGACCACGGGCAGGCCCAGATCCCCATTATCCCTGCACTCAGCCCCTCAAGACCCGACCATTCAAGTCGATAAGCTAGGTATTCAGGCTTTAGGGCTCCCTCCGCAGTTACATCTCTGTCATCAGGGGTATTTCATGATCAATAAGAACGAAGCGAACGCAGGCTTCAGCGTCAAACGGCGTTTGATGCTGTCGACATTTGCCATAATTTTGGTGTTTGTTGCGTTGTCCATCTTCATGATTCAAGCCCTTAAAACATCGACCGACAATGTCGATGCGTTGTTTAACAAAGACTTCCTGAAGATGGAGGCGGTCAACAGCATCGACGGAGCCCTGACCCGCGTAGACATCAACATTTTGCGCATGATTGCGATCGGCGACCCGGTGCAGATACCGCAATGGAAGGCCCAGAACGAAAGCGCTTTTGCGCGCATTGATAACCTGACCGAGCAACTGACGGCCAAAGGCAACAATACGCCGAGCGACGGTGTCTTCGAAAAACTGCAAAGCGACTACAGAAAGCTGCGTGACGGCATGCGTCATCAGACCACCGTTATCGAGTCAGGCGACATCCTTGGCGCCACCAAAATCAATCGCGAAGAAGTTAAACCGTTTGCCGAACAAGTCTTCGGGACGCTCCAGCAACTGCGTGAACAGGGCAAGGACCAGGCGCAACTGCGTTTTCAGGAGCAAGTCGCCAGCGCCAGTCAAACGCGTATTATCGCGATTTTCGTGACGCTGCTTATTTCGGTGATCGGCGTCATCGTTACCCTGATGACCACGCGCAGTATCCTGCGCGCTATCGGCGGCGAGCCGAGTGTTGTGGCCGACTTCACCCGCGTCATCGCCCAGGGCGACCTCAGCAAGAACATTGAATTGGCCAGCGGCGACACCACTAGCGTGGCCGCCGCCGTCGGCAACATGCAACAGCAACTGCGCCAGACCTTGCAGCAAATCGCGTCATCCGCCAACCAACTCTCGACCGCCGCCGAGCAACTTACCAGCATCACTCAAGAAGGTGCAGTTGGCCTGCAAAAACAGGCGAATGAGATTGATATGGCGGCCACCGCTGTCAATCAAATGACCAGCGCTGTAGAAGAGGTCGCGCGCAACGCCGAACACACCTCGCGTTCTTCCAGCAGCGCGACGGGGGCGGCCGAAGAAGGCTCGGCGCTGGTCAAAAAAACCGTAACGGCCATCGATAATATGGGCGTGGACATCGGTAAAACTTCCCTGCTGATTGGCGAGTTGGCCGGCCAGTCGCGTGACATTGGCAAAGTGCTCGACGTGATTCGTGGCCTTGCGGATCAAACCAACCTGTTAGCGCTTAACGCCGCCATCGAGGCTGCCCGGGCAGGTGAAGCAGGCCGTGGGTTTGCCGTTGTCGCCGACGAAGTGCGCGCGCTGGCGCACCGCACGCAGCAATCGACCAGCGAAATCGAACGCTTGGTCAGCGGTATTCAGAACGGCACGGACCGAGCCGTCGGTTCCATGCAAGGCAACACTGAATTGGCCGCCAGCACCTTGCTCATCGCAGAAGGCGCGAGCGAAGCCCTTGGCAAAATCAACGCGGCGGTCAGCGAGATTAATGGTCTGAATTTAGTCATCGCCAGCGCATCGCAGGAACAAGCGCACGTGGCTCGGGAAGTTGATCGTAACCTGGTCAACATCCGCGACTTGTCTATCCAGTCATCCCAGGGCGCCTCGCAGACGACCGGCGCCAGCCATGAGTTGTCGCGGCTGGCCGAAGACTTGAGCGCAATTGTTGGACGATTCAGGCTGATTTAAAGAAAGGTCTGCGTAGCGGCTGGCGCGACCAGTCGCGGGTTGCACTGTCGACTGCCGTTACGTCGCGTCCCTGAAGCGACCTACAGAAAGTACCTCTGGTCTCTGAACGTTAAAGCGTCACATGTTCTTGCCGACAAACTTTAAGAGCGCGGTTAATACCGCGTCTCTGCTCATCTCAGGGCTTACCTTTACTACAGATCATAGGGTGAAAAATATGCATTGGTTTCGTGATGCGAAGCTGTCCAGCAAACTAATCGCAGCATTTGGTGTGTGTGCGGTTATCACCCTGGTGGTTGGGTTACTCGGTAACCGTGGGGTCACGCAGTTATCCGACAGCCTGAATTTGACGTTTTCGAACAACCTTGTTTCAGTGGCGAAAACCGCCGAAGCCAAAACTAATGCCATCGCCCAGCTTCGCGATTTGTACAGCCTCGTTTCCGCCACCGCTGCCGGGGCGCCACAAAGCGCCAAGGACGAGATATTAAATAACCTGACCGCCAGCCGCGTGGCCAGTGAAAAAGCCTTTGCCGAGTACCGAACCACGCCGCTTGCAGATGACGAGCGCGCGGCGGGTGACAAGATGGTAAAGGACTGGCCGGATTATCAGGCGCAAGTGCAAAAAGCAGTCAGCGCGTTGCAAGCTGGCGACGTTCCGGCGGCTCGTTCGCTGATTGCCGGTGACGTGCAACGCGGTTTCAACACGGTCATTGACGAGATGACTATCATGGTCGAATCAAACAATCGCCAAATCGGCGAAGGTGCCAAAGACGCTGATGATTTAGGGCGGTCAGCAACCACCACACTTTACATCGGCATCGCGATTGCCTTTGTTGCAGCCTTGCTCCTGGGTATTTTTATCAGCCGACTCATCAGCCGGCCTATCGCGTTGGCTGTTTCCAGCGCCGAACGTATTGCCCAAGGTGACCTGACCCAGACCATCCACAGTGCCGCGCGCGATGAGACCGGGCAATTGTTGACCGCCTTGGGGGCAATGCAGGGCAGCCTTAAAACCACCATCCACCAGATTGCGGATGCGTCCAATCAGTTGGCGTCGGCCGCCGAGGAATTGAACGCGGTGACCGAAGACGGCAGCCGCGGGCTGCTTCGCCAAAATGATGAGATTCAGCAGGCGGCCACTGCGGTGACCGAAATGACCTCGGCGGTGGAAGAGGTTGCGCGTAATGCGCAGTCGGCCTCCGAAGCGTCCAAATCAGCCAGCTCGCAGGCCAGCCAGGGTGTGGGTCAGGCACAGAGCGCGGTGACTGCGGTGAACAGCGCGACCGTGGAAATCAAGTCGTCGACCGCCATCGTGGAAGACCTGGCAGTGCAGGTTCGCGATATTGGCAAGGTGCTCGACGTGATCCGCGGCATTGCCGAACAAACCAACTTGCTGGCGCTGAACGCTGCCATCGAGGCTGCCCGGGCGGGCGAGCAAGGCCGTGGTTTTGCGGTGGTTGCAGACGAAGTGCGCGCATTGGCGGCCAGGACGCAATCGTCCACGGGCGAAATTGAAAGCATGATCGGCGCAGTGCAATCCAGGGCCGATCAGGCGGTGGTAGCGATGGGCAAGAGCCAGTCGCTGGTCACTGACACGCAAGTGCTGGCCCAGGCCACCGGGGATGCGCTGGAACAGATCGCGCAAGGCATCGGCCAGATTAACGACCGCAACCTCGTCATCGCCAGTGCGTGCGAGGAGCAAGCGAATGTCGCGCGCGAGGTAGACCGCAACTTGATCAACATCCAGGACCTGTCGACACAGACGGCTGCAGGCGCGCATCAGACCACGGCGTCTTCACAAGACCTGTCGCGCCTGGCGGTTTCGTTTAATGAACTGGTCAGCCGGTTCAAGCTGTGAAGCGCGGCTGAAAAGCACGATGCGCGCTGAGCGACTAAGCGCGCTGATCGCGTAGTAAAGGAAAAGGCCCCGGCGTTATCAGGCGAGCGGGGCACTTGCGTTGAAGGGGCAAGCGGTATGTGCTGTGACTGTTGCCCAAGAGACCTGCGCGCAAGTAACCGGCGAAATCACTCTGGCTCAATACTCTGCACCAGCCCGGTGGCCCACGCAGCGCTCATCCTTTCCCCGAACGCCTCGAACTCAGGGTGGGTACTCTGATAATCCGAAAGCTCCACCCTCGCACGGCTCACGCCACTGTGCACGCGCGCTAGCAATTGGGTGCAGCGAGCTTCCGTCAAATTGCACGAGCTGCGCGCGAACTGCACCAGCATCTTGCGTGTTGGCCAAGCCTTTGAGCCGCCAAGCAACAGACCCATAATATCGTTGACTTGATATACCGTGGTCGTCACCAGATCGTAAGCGGGGGCGAGCCAAACATCAGCGTCTTCGCCACAATTCTCATACAGCAAACCGAAATTCTTTAAATGCGCGTCACCATTTTGAAGGGCGGCAGAAAGCGCCACCATCATGAAGAAGTCCTCCAACGCCTTGGTCACGCGGTGCGGGGATACATACGTCTTGATCAGCTTCGCGCAGCCCTGATAGCTGCCGTCGTACTTCTTATTCGTCCCCCATCCCGATAGGACGCACATATCCTCAAACCCGAGGTAGGCGGTAGCACCGATGTCGAACCGCTTAACCACCAGAAATTTAGCGTGTTGGCTAAGCTGGCATTCAGGCACGTCCAGGCCTGTATGAAAGGCCGCACGCATGCAGAAAAACTCATTGGCCGCCAGATGCGCGAAGTCGGTGTCATTGAACGCCTTCACCAGGTGCGTGGCGCCAGGGTGGGTGAGGCGCCCAACATTGGAAACCGTGTCACCCGCATCGCGCACCAGTACCTTTGGCTGAACACCCGAAACACCTGAATAGGCGGCGTATGTCTTCAGTAGGTCGTCGAACAGATCTTTCGTCCCGTCGTAGACCAGCACCTCAGAGAGCTTGATTTCAGGCAGCGATTCGTCACCGGCGTGGTGTGCAACGCTGATACGCCCCAACTGATGTGGACCGACGATTCCCAGTAAGGCGAAGTCGTCAAAGCCGCGCACTGATTTACTGAAACGCCGCACGAGTTCCGCTTTGAGGTGCCCCTCGGGAATGTGCATCTCAAACAGCGGGTGGATTCCATACGCCCAGTTGTAGCTCTGCAAGCGCACGGGCATGGTCAAGGAAACCGCGTCTTTTTCGGTTGCGGCTGCGTTGTACGAGAACACCGAATCGCGCAGGTGTTCTTCGCTGCGCCCGAGCGTTCCTGCCGCCACGCTGCGGACGCCGACGCCGGCGCCGATACAGAGTCGGTCACGTTGCCTACTCATGGACGTTTCCTGCTTTCAGTTCGTCGAGCGTCATACGTCGATGCTTGGGTATTGCGGTCAACGCATAACCCAAGCCCTCAAGGATCGCAGCAACCTTGCGAATCCCTACCTCAGGGACGGTGTTGTTCTCAATCCCCGAAATTGTCGCGCGACTCATACCGTGCCGTTGCGCGAGCTGGCTTTGTGAAAGGCCAGCCGCCTTACGCAGGCTTTTGATCAGGAGGCCCAAGTCTTCCATATCAATTCGCATCCTATACGGTGCATTTTTGTATAAATGCTATTTTTGCATCGTATTCAATACGTTTAAATTTGAGTAGTGCTTTGTTTTAATGGGTCACCGCCTGCCCCAAAAACCGATACATCATGGCCTCCAACAGCGGCTCAATGTCATGCTGCGCTGCCGGTTATTAACCCGAACTGCGCCCCGTTAAAGCTCACGCATGCGTTAGCCCAGTCAACGTATCCGCAAGGGTCTTCGTACGCTGCGCCGTACCCTCGGTCGCGCGGCTGGACGCCTCCAGCGCATCGAGCATTTCGCGCAAGGCGCCCACACCGGTGGACTGGTCTTCGATTTGCTGGGCGACGCGTTGGATCTCGCTGGACAGCAAGCCGATATCCACGCCGATGTCCGCCGCATTCTTGCGGGTTATTTCCGCCAGCTTGCGCACCTCGTCCGCCACCACCGCAAAGCCCCGGCCCAAGTCGCCTGCTCGCGCGGCCTCGATAGCGGCGTTGAGCGCCAACAAGTTGGTTTGCCCGGCGATCTGCTGAATCACTTGCACAATCGACTGGATGCGCAAACTCGAACCGGCCAGGCTGCGCGCGCCCACCACGGCGTCGTCGGCTTGGCTGGACAGGTCTTCGACCGTGGCTCCGGCCTGCGCCGACACGGTGTTTTGCCGGTCGATGGTGCCGACCAGTTCGTCCATCGATGCGTGCAACTCGCCAGAGTAGTGCTTGAGCTGCGAGGCGATCTGCGCCTGCTGGTGCTCGGCGTGGGCCAACACCTGGCCCAAGTCCGCGAGGCCTTCGAACACCGGCAAAATATTGCTGTCGAGCCCGCGGGTGTTCAGGGTGCCGGTGAAGTCATTGTTCTTGAACGCGGCAATCTGCTTGACCACTACGTGGTTCAATCCCGCCAGCTTCTTCACTTGGCGGCGCAGGAAAAACGCCTTGAACTCGCCGTAATGCGCAATAAAGTTGTCGACGTATTCGTCGCTGAAACTCGCGCCCTTGGCCACCCGAAAGAAGAAAATCGCGGTCAGCGTCTGGTTCAAGTTCAAGCCGAGAATTTCACCAAAGGTCGAAAAACCGGCCAGCGGCACATCCCCAAACGTACCGGCCATGCTGCCCAGTTCGGCGCCGTTGTTCAGCCTGCGCAAAATGCAGTCATTCAGAATGCCCGCCACCGGCTGGCCGCCCTTGCCACGCAGGAATTGCTCATAGTCCAAACGGGTGGCCTCACGCAACGGCGTGCGCCGCACCATGACCAACTCCTCGCCGGGCGCCACGTCGCAAAACAGCTGGACGATTTGCTGCTCGTAGTCGATGCGCGCGATGGAGCGCACAAACAACTCACTGCCCACGCGGATGGCAAATGAGTAATCCGCCAACTTTTGCTCCAGCGCCTGGGCCGTGCAATTGAAGGCATCGCACAGCGCCTGCACCATGCTCTTGATGTTGCCGCTGCTGTCGATCACCTGGTCAATCGTGCGGTCCTCTACCGAGGCGGTCAGCACACTGAAGGTCAAATCTGCCGGCTTGAAGTTCTGGCTTTTAAACACACCAAAGCGCACCTGCGCCGCCGTTTTCAGGAACACAATTTGTGCATGGTTCTGATAACTGCGCTGGCCGTCATGGATCAGCGTCTTCTGAAAGTCCGACTTGCCGCCCGCTGAGCCGCCGACAAACAAACACGGAAAACGCCCCGATTCATACAGCGCCTCCATAAAAAACGACTCCGACGCCGACAACCCATCGAACACCACATACGCCAACGTATCGCGATGATCGATCTGCGTGCGCACTTGCACCCGCTTGATGTTGCCCACCAACTTGGCGATTCGTTCCTGCATCCCCAAGCGCTTGCCGCCACTGCGAATGTCTTCACATTCCAGCGGCACCATCACCACTTCGGCGGAGGCGATCACACTCTCATCAAACAGCTGCAACACAATCCGGTCCCAACGCTCGCCTGTGGCGCAGTACAGCGCATCGGCCGAATTGCACAGCTCGCCGGAGGTGGTGCACAGGCTGATAGCACTGTGCGCGAACCGGCGTTTGAGCTTGGCGGCGACGTGGTCGATGTCCAGGTGAGGCGAGATGAAGCCGGTGATCAATGTGGGCGTGATGTGCAGGTGGGTGAGGGCGGCGTCGAGTTCATTCGCGGTGCAGGTCAGGGTGGCGCTGCCCTGGCGATTGGCCCGGGTTTTTTTCAGGAAGGAAAATGGCTGCATTAGGGGGCTCGATCGGATGGGGGGCACGCGGGATCTTGACTGTGCGGTTAACCGGGGTATCGGCAGATGGGTTGGGGAATAGAGGGGGGATCGCCCGTATGCGACCGATGGCCGCAATTGCCCGCGCGAATAACCTGCAGCGCAGGCTTGGTATTGGCCGGCACGGCCCCATAACTAAGCCATATCCATTAAGGGGAAGCACCGACCATGACCAACCAAACCGAAACCGCGATCCTCGCCGGTGGCTGCTTCTGGGGCATGCAAGACCTGTTGCGTCGCTACCCCGGCGTGCTGCACACACGCGTCGGCTACACCGGCGGCGATGTGCCGAATGCCACCTACCGCAACCATGGTAACCATGCTGAAGCGATTGAAATCGTCTTCGACCCGGCGGTGATCACATACCGGCAGATTCTTGAATTCTTTTTCCAGATACACGACCCCAGCACGCCAAACCGCCAAGGCAACGACCTTGGGCCAGGTTATCGCTCGGCGATCTATTACCTGAGCGAACAGCAACGCGACGTTGCCGAAGACACCGCTGCCGACGTAGACGCCTCGAAGTTATGGCCGGGCCGCGTGGTGACTGAAATCGAACCGGCGGGGCCGTTTTGGGAAGCGGAGCCGGAGCATCAGGATTATCTGGAGCGGATACCGAACGGCTATACGTGCCACTTTGTGCGGCCGAATTGGAAACTGCCGAAGCGCGGTTGAGAGAGGCGTTTCTCGGGGGCAAGGTCGTTGTGCGGTCCAGGCGCCCCCATTTTCGCAATAGCAATTGTCTTGGCTGGGACAATTGCCGGTGGTGCCGCAGGCGAAGCGATGGCGAGCTCACTGGACGAAGAGTTAGAGGCGCTCATACATTCATTGGGAAATCTTCTGACCGAACCACTACTGACGAAAGTCAGAGCTGCGCTTTCCGAGCCATTCAATGATTTTCCCGTCGAATATGAGTACGTGGCGAATCAGGTGAGAGGCGTCGACCCTGAAAAACTTTACACGATCCTCTATTCAGAGGTCGCGCCGGTATGTTTCACCAATCTCGTCGCAGCGGTGCCTCCGGTATGGACGGGATTCGACACCGAACTACTCAGAGAGTCGATAGAAGAGAGGCTGGCAGTTAGAAAGCGCAACTGGTTCCGTCGGCAGTTCGATAAAGTCCTGGTTCGCTGGCTGCAATACAACTACGCCTACATCTGGAAGGAAATCGCCAGTAGGCGTTGAACCCGAACGCACAATGGACTAGCGACTCGCTGAATATTAGCGGATGGCGCTCTTATCCGCCGGACGCGAGCGTTTGGCTTTTTGAGCAAAAACGCAACAGCGCCATAGAAAATCGCCGATTTGTCATAAGAACGTCACGACAACTCGGCGATCTGTTGGGTTGCCGACTTTTAAGCTTGGCCGACAGCTACAGCCGCCTCCCGCTCCATCAGCCTATCGATCAGCAAAACCCCCAACTCACTCAACTGGTGAATCGCCAACGCCACATCCCGCTGTTTTCCCGTCAAATCCTCCGACAGGTCAAGCAACAACGCGGTAACCGAGCAAAAGGTTTCATAACTATTGGCGATCAGGGCTTCACTGCTGGTATCGGCGGCAACGCTGAACAAACCCGGTCTCAGCAAAGGTGCGGCGGTTTCTGGATTGAGATAACGATCTATCGTTCGATGCGCAGCCTGGTTGAGTTTCAGGCTCGGCTCGCTCGGAGGGTTGGGCGTGATTTTGAACATCAACATAATTCCTGAGTTGAGCTGACACCGTTTCGCTACTAAACGAAAAGGGTGGCAGCGGTACGCAGGTTAGTAGACCGGGGAATTATGCAAAGCCGGCGCGCCCGGAGGCGCCCTGCGCACAGCCGCCATCAAACACAGACAGAACTGTCTGATTGATGAAGCTTGTGCACTCAACATAATTCAACCAAGGGCTACTAAACCCGATCACTGAGTATTCAGCGACCGGGCAACCTTAGAGACGCTCACTCAAGCGCACAAGCCGGCCGATTCTGACGCAAGCGTAGGCAATGGAGCAAGGCGCTGTCGCCTCTGGCCTCAACGTTTCGCGGCTTGCTGTAGGAAATGTACTCATCCTGCAAAACAACGAGGTAGGCCACGTGATCGCACGGCGCTGGCTGAGACTGCCTGCGGCCAAAAGCGGTCTTTACGCTAGTGCTTTAAAACAGTCAGCACGACGGGGGCTGAACCTGTAAAACTTCAGTGCCAGCCCCGACAGTAATCGGTCAGCGCAGCCCCAGCCCCATTGAATTCAATCGGCGGCAAAAAAACTCATGCCCTTGCCGATAGCGCAGTTGTAAGTGAGGGTTTTATCCATCTGCTGGTAATTGGGCACGGAGAATATCGTCATGCTGAACTCGGCAGTGCCATCTGCGTGCACCCGGTAGCGCAGGAATTGATTAATCGGCTTGTCTTCACGATTCACCGTGAAGTGATCGTCGGCGAATGCCAGGGTGCCGTCTTCAGTGATGCGAAAGGCATCAATACGCAGGCCACCGCGGGTTTTGGTCGGCTTGGCCTCACTTGATCCCGGCTTACACAGGCCCAGATCAAGTACCACGGACACAGATTTACCCGCCAACAACGACTGTGTGACGGCAGGCAAATTGGGTAAAGCATCGCTGGCCCAGCTCATGGCGGGGAGGGACATTGCGAGCAAAAAAGTGCAGAACTTGTTCATGGCGTCTCCAGTAAGGGGCATGGCGGGTGCAGGCGCTGCCTGCAAGGGGGTTTTACAATACGCCGGGTTTATGAACATTTGCAGTGTGTGCCGACAGAGCGGCGATGCGTCGATACCATGCTGCTTAAAGCGCGGATGACAACGCCTGAATGACATCTGCCGCCATTTTTTCAGCACTGCTCAACCCATCAACCCTTGCCGTCGGTGCTGTTTGCGTCGACATCCAGCGCTCGTGCCACGCCCTGTTGCGGCCGGAGAACGTTGGGTCGTCATACTGCGAGGCCCATTCCCGGAACGCCATATGGATCTCATGCATGTCGCCGCCGGGTGCGATTCGGTCTCCAAAGCGCTGTTTTTCACGTGCGGCCAATCGTTCGAGGCGAACCAGGGTTGGCGTTACCACAAACACGATCAGATCGACGTTGCTAATCAGCGCGTCGCCCCAACCCATGCAGGAACCGGTCAGTACCCAATCGTCATCGCCGAAGTTTTGTTGAATCAGAGCCACGCGCTCATCCGGTGGGCGCTTGGTTGTAAATGGAGGGTTGGAGGGCAGCCAATAGAAGTCATCGACATCAAGATGGCGCAGGCTGAGCAAAGAGGCGAGGGTACGGCCCAGCGTTGTCACGCCTGCGCAGGAGGCGCCTGTGATGTAGATCCGCATTGTTGCTCCATGAGTAAAAGTCGGTTTCGCACGGGGAATATTAATACCCATTAAAGTTGCACCCTTTCATGGACGATAACTGGCTGCAACCCGGCGCGATTGTCTCAAACGTTGCCCGCAACCTGCGTACTTATCGCTTTCTTGGCTCTCATGCGGACTTTTAGCTTATCCGGATGTCTGAGCGTTTAGGTCGTTGCTTAGGCTCGACTGCAGCCAGCTCAAATCACGGCTCAATTCCCACACTAAATCTCACGGTGGGAGAGGTCAGGCGCAACCTGGCGGAAATCTTTTGAACGCTGAACTTTCACTTTTCGAGTAAACCTGCGATGCCAGATATGTCGGTCGATAGTGTGTGCCCCGCTGAATTGGCAATCGACCAGGCGGACATAGCGTGCATGGGCGCGATCTCTGCGTTGCTGGAAACCGTGTGCGGTATGACCGGGATGGGCTTTGCAGCGGTTGCCCGCGTGATTCAGGGTCGTTCAATGGCCTGCGCGGTGCGCGATGCCATCGGTTTGAATGTGCAGCCGGGCGATGAACTGAAGTGTGTGCCTGCCATTGACCATCAGGCCGGCGCAGCCAAGCAAGCGATAGTCATCAGCAACCTTGCCGAGCACCTTTGTCATCCGAGTCTTCAGGGGCAGGGGGTTCAGAGCTGTCTGTTCATGCCCATCGTCTTGAAAGATGGCAGCCTGTGGGGCGGTCTGTGCGCGGTGGGTCCACACCCGGCCCACCTGGATAACCCACCGGTTCTGGACATGGTCAAAGGCTTCGCGCATCTCATTGCGTTGCATCTGGATGATGCCCGGTGCGACCGGTTGCACGCCGCCGAGCGCCTTCAACACAGGTTTCAGCTTGCGCTGGAAGATCAACTGCGAGCGCTTTCCAATCCGTTGGAGATGATGGCGCGGGCCGCCGCACTGCTCGGTGAGCATTTGGGCGTCGATCATGTCGGCTTCGGTGAAATGGATGACACGCAAACGCAGGTCTCAGTGCTGCGCGAGTGGAATGGGGCAACCGCCGCCTTGATGCCGGGTACGTGGCGTTTGGATGATTTTGCACCCGCTTTTAGTGCGCGGTTGAAGCAAGGCCAGACTGTCGCGCTGCAGGATGGCCACGAAGATTGGATGGCCTCGGGTCCAACCCCTGCGTTCAACGCCATCAAGGCTCGCGCGATTCTTGGCGTTCCATTCGTGCGAGCGGGTCGCCTGCTGGGGATCTTGTTTGTTCAGCATGCACAGCCGCGCACGTGGGACGAGGCTGAAGTGGCGATCGTTGAAACGACGTGCGCGCGCCTGTGGTCGTTGCTCGAAAGTACGCGCGCCGACGCAAGGCTGCGCGAGAGCGAAGAGCGGCTGCGCGTCATATTTACCAGCGCTACGGTTGGCTTGTCTGAGGTCGACCCCGCAGGCCGCTTCATTCGAGTCAACAGTGAACTGTGCCGTATTCTTGGGCGTTCTGAAGCAGAGATGCTCCAGCTAGGCATCGCAGACATAACCTATGCCGAGGATTTGCCGCCCACCCTGGCGGCAGTAGAGCAGGCGATTCGTACGGGCAGCAGCACTGCCCTGGATAAGCGTTATTGCCGCCCCGACGGCTCGTTGGTCTGGGCCAACAGCAGCATCCAGCGCATTGTTGATGCGGCAGGATTGCTTGGAAACCTGTTGGTGGCCACGGTGGATTTGACTCAGCGCAAAGACGCGGAGGAAGCGCTGCGGGCCAGTGAGGAGTTCAACCGTCGTGTACTCGCAAGCTCGGCTGACTGCATTAAAGTGCTCGATCTGGATGCCCGCCTGGAGTTCATGACCGAGGGCGGCATGTGTGTGATGGAGGTCGATGACTTCGGTGCCATTCAAGGCGCGTGCTGGCCTGATTTATGGCAAGGCGAGGAGCACAGCAAGGTTTTGCACGCCGTGGCCGAGGCTAAAGAAGGCCGGATCGGCCGCTTCCAGGGTTTTGCCAAGACCATGAAAGGCGCTCCGCGTTGGTGGGATGTCATCGTCACACCCGTAATGGGACCCAATGGCGTCCCGGAAAAGCTGCTGTCGACCTCGCGTGACGTGACCGCAACCAAGCTTGCGGAAGTGCGCTTGCAGGAGTTGAACGATACGCTTGAGGTCAGAGTTCAAGAGCGCACGGCAGACCTTCTGTTGACGCAGGAAGCCCTGCGCCAGGCGCAGAAGATGGAGGCGGTGGGCCAGCTCACAGGCGGCCTTGCGCACGACTTCAACAACTTGCTGGCGGGCATCTCCGGCAGCCTTGAGCTGTTGCAAACCCGTCTGCGTCAGGGCCGTTTTAATGAGGTGGACCGCTACATTGACGCTGCACAAAGCGCGTCAAAACGAGCCGCCGCGTTAACCCACAGGCTGCTTGCATTCTCGCGCCGACAGACACTCGACCCCAAGCCGACCAATGTGAATCGATTGGTCTCCGGCATGGAAGACTTGATTCGCCGCACGGTAGGGCCCTCCATCCAGATTGAGTTCGTCGGTGCCTCGGGGCTTTGGCTGGCGCTGGTCGACCCGCCGCAGCTTGAAAATGCCTTGCTGAACCTGTCGATCAACGCACGCGACGCGATGCCGCATGGCGGGCGTATCACTATCGAGACCGCGAACCGGAGGCTGGGCCTGGAGGCTGCGCGCCAACTCGATATGGTCGAAGGCCAGTACCTGTCGGTGTGCGTCACCGACACCGGCACTGGCATGTCACGCGATGTGATGGAGCGCGTATTCGAACCGTTCTTCACCACCAAACCGCTTGGCGAAGGCACCGGCTTGGGCCTTTCGATGATCTACGGATTTGCCCAGCAATCTGGCGGGCAAGTACGCATCCAATCAGAGGTAGGCAACGGTACAACCGTGTGCATTTATCTGCCCCGCCATGACGGGCCAGACGATGCCGAATCGGTTGAGGAACGCGCCTCGATGCCTAAGCCGTCAGTGCACGAGGCCACGGTGCTGGTGGTGGATGACGAGCCAACCGTACGCATGCTGGTCACGGATATTTTGCGAGATCTGGGGTACGCGGTTCTGGAAGCGAGCGACAGTGCCACGGCCTTGAAAATTTTACGGTCGGATGTTCGCATCGATTTGTTGGTAACCGATGTCGGCCTGCCTGGAGGCATGAACGGAAGGCAAATGGCAGACGCGGCGCGTGAAGTCCGCCCTGGTCTGCAAGTCTTGTTCATTACGGGTTATGCAGAAAATGCAGTGATGGGCGATGTTCTGCTGGATAAAGGCATGGCCGTTCTGACGAAACCCTTCGCGGTCGACGTCATCGCTTCGCGTATACGCGAGATGATTCCGTCTTGACGTTGCACGGCGCCAGCCGATTGCTGGTTCAACAAACGTCTGGATCAGGCATTTTTCGATTACGCAGGCAGCGGCCCATACGCACGGTACGCATCAATCAACGTATCGAAAAGCGCGATGTCCGACCTGCTGCGCGCGATGAGTTGAGCGCCCGCCACGGCGGAAAAAATAGCCCGCGCGCGGGCGTCGCTCTCAGCTGGTTCGCAGACGTTTGCCGCGACCAGTAGCCTGCTCAACCAGTCCACATTGACCTGGGTAAATGTTTGAATCTCGTGGGACATTTCGGGGGGTAAACTATCGGTTTCAGCCCCGACGAAACTGCCCAGGCACAGGCGATTATCCGCTTCAAGCGAGCGACGAAAAATCTCGGGGAATCGGTGAAGGGCTTCGATGGGGTTCGGGTTTTGCTCCGAGAGGGTTTCAAGCGCAGCGGCGCCGTCCTCCCAGTAGCGTTTGGCAACAGCGACACCCAAATCGGCCTTGCTTGCGAAGTGGTAATAAATGCTGGCTGGCTTGATGCCAACTTCTTGCGCAAGGTCGCGAAAATTCAGGCCGTTGTAACCCTGTGACTGGGCGATGTTCCTGGCGGCCGTGAGTATGGCTTCTCGGGCGTTGGTGCTCATTGTCGTGCCTTTCGCACTTCGGGCGAGTTTCTGAGGAAGCGGCGTATGTTAAAGCAAAAAACTAACAAGGGTTAGGCAGGCACTGTCGGAGCGCCGTAGAACCGATTTCATATCGCGCCGAGACTGCCATGTGCTGGCCGCCCCGGCGCCTGATCAGGCATTACACGCTGGGCGAATCCAGTTCGGGTATGCCACTGCTGCGATCAGCGTACGCCGCTTGAAAGCTCGGCCGTTGCTGCCAGCGCTTCCAGTAAGCGTCCAGGTGTTCGAAGCGCTCATCCAGCGGGGTGGCGTTGACCGGGAACTTGGAGAAGGCGATGGCGGTTGCCAGCGTAATATCGGAAAACGTGGGTTGCGCGCCGCCCAGCAGCCATTCGCGACCATCCGCCAAATGACGATTGACCAGTGCCGCGTGGGTGAGCGCCTCCTTGCGGCAGTGCTCACCCCATGCCTCATTTTTGGTCAGTTCAAGCTTGAACCCGAGCCCCGTGTGCAGCACATGAAACGCCGTAACGATGCGATAGAGAATGTGCACCCAAATGCGGTTATCCCACATGTTGTCGAGCCCCTGCTGCAGGGCGTCATCACCCATGATCTTGCGACCAGGATAGGACTGATCAAGAAAGCGCACGATGGCCGGCGTTTCGGAAATAAAGCCACCGTCTGCCAGTTGCAGGGTCGGTGTTTCACCCCATGGGTTCATGTTCAGATGGCGCCATCCGCGCTGTTCTCCACCCGGCGCCATGTCATAGATGATTTCATCGAACTGATCGGCGATGCCTTTTTCATGCATGAACAAACGCAGCCGCTGAGGGTTGGGGAACGCGGAAGGCGAGGTAAACAGCTGCAATTTCGAATTCATGACCATCTCCTGGGGTGAGCGAAATCAAACCTAACGTTTGTTAGGTAGGCAGACCATAGGGCTTCGAAGGGCGCTCGTCAATAGGCTACCTAACATTTGTTAGGTAGCGCTTGTCGCTCCAATTCACACCCGTTCGCTGGCCAGCTTCGAGGCTTCGTCCAGCGCTGCGGTAAAGTTGGCGTCTGCCGTCGCAGCCTCCCCGAGCGTTGCTTCCGACAGCACCGCGCTGATAGCCGGAATACCCACCATCCGTGCCCAGGTTTTAAGGTACGCGACCTGATGATCGTAGGCGTCGGTCGGGTAGTCTTCCCCCAGCGCTACGCCGCGGGTGGCGAACACCACCACCTGCTTGCCTTTAAGCAGACCCTTCATGCCTTGGGCATCGAAATCGAACAGCACGCCGCGCTGTGACACCGCGTCAATCAAGTGCTTGAGGCGGTAGGGAATACCGAAGTTCCACATCGGCACGCTGAATACAATGACGTCGGCTCTGTGGAAGCGCTCGCCCAACGCATGAATCTGTTTCCACACAGCCTCTTGCTCAGCGCTCATTGGCACGCCTTGCAGGTCTGCGTATTTGGCATTCAGGGCAGGGCCGTCGAAGGGCAGCAGATCGGTGGTCCAAACGTCCAGCACATCGATGCTGGCGTCGGGATGAAGCGAGGTTACGGTCTCAAGATAGCGTGAGGCCAATTTCAGGGAAGCGGAGCGCTCCCCGCGTGGAGAGCTGGCGATGTGAAGAATATGCATCGGTTTCATTCCTGTTGGGGCAGCGGCAGAGGTGCTTCAATTTAGTCCACTGCGCTGCCGCTGATGTTCCCGCAAAACAGGTGGGTTGAGCCGCCCACTTGACCCACCGCTGAAGCCTTGCCGCTACTTGATGTTCTTGTCCAGGAACTCACGGATCACCGGAATGATTTCCTTGCCGTGGGTTTCGAGCGCGAAGTGCCCGGTGTCGTAGAAGCGAATGTCCGCCTTCGGCAGGTCGCGCTTCCACGCCTCGGCCCCGGCCGGAAGGAAGAACGGATCGTTCTTGCCCCACACCGCCAGCAGCGGTGGCTGGTACTTGCGAAAGTACGCCTGGAAGGCTGGGTACATTGCTACGTTCGAGGCGTAATCCAACACCAGGTCGAGCTGAATGTCGGCATTGCCAGGCCGCGATATTTGAAGCCCTTCCAACGTGTAGCCATCGGGTGAAACCGAGCTTTGGTCGGCAACCCCTTCAAGGTATTGCCACTTGATCGAGGCCGGTGTCGGGAAGTCTTTCAGCGCGTCGCGGTTCTGCTGCGTCGGTGCGTGCCAGTACGTTTGGATAGGCGCCCAGCTATCGCCCAAGCCTTCCTCGTAGGCGTTACCGTTCTGAGAAATGATCGCGGTCACCCGATCAGGATGGGCCACAGCCAGGCGCCAACCCACCGGTGCGCCGTAGTCGTGAACCATCAGCGCGTATTTATCCAGCTTGAGCTGTTCGGTGAACTGGCCGATGGTTTTCGCCAATTGGGTGAAGGTGTAGGCGTACTCGCCCCGTGCAGGTGCTTCGGTGAAGCCAAACGCCGGCAGGTCCGGCGCGATCACGTGATAGCGATCGGCAAGTTGCGGAATAAGGTCGCGGAACATAAACGACGAGGCAGCGAAGCCGTGAAGCAGCAATACCGTCGGTGCGTCGGGGTTGCCCGCCTCACGGTAGAAAACTTTCACATCACCCACTTGCTCGTAGCGGTAATGAACCACGCTGGTCGCGTTGGCCGACTGCGCACCGCCAACCAGCAGAGAAACCGCAAAGCTTGCCGCTGCAATCGATTTGGGAGAGGTCATGGTGACTCCTTGTGTAACCGTTCAAATTTGAATTTGAAGGTTACGTATGTTTTTGGTAACCTGTCAAACTTAATTTATTGGTTACAGGGCGCTATGAATCCGACCAGCACTTCTTCCAGCCCACTTTTTTTGGCGGACAACCTCGCCCTCGATTTCATCAACAGTGAGTACGGCGTGGGTGAGCAGCGTCACGACAGCTTTACCGATGATCAAAGCGTCGCGCGCTGGCTCAAGCTGGCTGGGCTGTTGCCTGAGAGCGCAGGCCTGACGGTCCCGCAGGGGCTGTTGGCCGAGGCGCGCACGCTTCGCGACAGTGCAAGGGCTTTGGTGAATGCTGCACTGAAAGGCGCCTCAGCCGATCTCACCTTGATCAATCAGGTGCTGGACGCGGGGCGCCCGTTGAGCAGGCTGGAATGGGATGGCCAGGCGCAAGCGTTCCGCGTCGGCGTTTATCGAACCGACGGCAGCCCGGCAAGCCTGCTGTGGCCTGTGGCCGATGCCTTGGTGAGCCTGGTCACGAGCGAGAAATTCGAATTCGTTCGCCAGTGCGAGGCGCATGACTGCATTTTGATGTTCCATGACCTGAGTAAATCGCACCGCCGCCGCTGGTGCAGCATGTCGACGTGCGGTAATCGCATGAAGGTGGCGGCGTTTCGTTCCAGGCAGAAACCTGAATAGGGAGAGTGCGGCGTCTTTGGCGCGCCGCAGGTAGGGGCTAGGTTTTTACGGCTGGCAAAGCTTGTGAGCGATTGCATCCAGGTCCCGATCAAAACTGGCGTTCTCCGCTGCACTCAAGAAACCCTGCTGCTTCACAAAACGGTCAGACTGTAAGCGTATGTCTTCTATACGATCGAACATCTGTTTGGCCTGTGCCTCAGTAATTATTCGGGCCTTTCGCGAGGTACTGATATCGGCAATCAAAACATTGCCACGTTCCGAAATGTGGGCTTGCCGGATGTCAGTGATTTGGCCACCCGTTTTGCCTACCCATGCGCGTTGCTCCTGTAGGTTGCAACTCGGTAGATCAAGCCCGCGGTCTGCGGCCATGCTGCTCAAGCTCAATGCCGACAATACGAAGATATAGATATATTTCATACACTGACCCTTCTTCGATTCACTGGACCCATTTCACCACGGCGGCAACGTATGCTGGGTGTTCCCCCCTGAGCCTGCACCCGTGACGTTGCGCGCGTGCCGTACACGCCGGTTTTGCACGGATCACCGTTAGAGCGTACTGCCCGGCAGCTGATTTAACCGAAATTGCTGCATGGGCTCAGCGAGGATCTTTTCCAGCGCTGGCATGGCGTTCGTCAAGGTGGGCGCTTTCATATGCGCTTGCAGCGCGGCTTCGTCGTCCCAGCTTTCATAAGAAATGAAACGCGTAGGGTCCTCAAGGTCAGTCAGTAGCGCATACGCTTGGCAGCCGGGCTCTTGCTGGAATTGCGGCAGGGCGTCTTGCAGCAAACTGTGTAGCTCAGCTTCTTTGCCGGGCTTGGCTTTCATGATCGCGACGACGTTTAGAGGCAGAGTCATATCTAATGTCCTGTTGAGGTCAGCTCCGTGGTGGAGCCATCAGTGCTTGAGACAGGGCAGAAGGTGGATTCATTCAGAAAAATCGTTGGCGCTTCACAGTTGACTGCGTGCAGGCGGTGTAGGCAAAGATTTTCCTGCATCTGCCTTGGGTTTTGCCTGTCGTCCTGGTGTTTTCTGTGTGATGGAAAAATTTCTCCGCGCGCGAAACCAGAGGAATTATCGCCTCCAGGGAAATCTCACGCTTTAAATCCCGGCAAGCCGTTAGCCGCGCGCCATTCCTTGATCGTCTTGGTGATGCCTTCGGCGGATGTGTCGGCTCCCGGCTCAGGGTGATAGATCAAATCCATACGGCTTGGGTGGCCGACAATTTTATTGAAATGGTGCAGAAGCTCGTCGTCACGATTACCAGTGGGTGCTACATCAGCTCTGTAAAGCGCTTCCAAAAACTCAATGAATTCATTTTCTGAGTAATCAGGAAGGCTGTTTTTGATAATCGGATCGCTCATATTCTAACTCTTTAGTTATTGTGCACGTTCTTTAAACCCCGGCAAGCCGTTCGCCGTCCGCCATTCCTTGATCGTCTTGGTGATGCCTTCGGCGGATGTGTCGGCTCCGGGCTCCGGGTAATAAATCAAATCTGCGCCGCTGGGATGACCGATAATCTGTCTGAAATGGAATAGCAGCTCATCCGCACGTTCATCAGTAGGCGCTTTATCTTCTTTGCGAATCTCGTCGATAAGACCTATGAACTCTTCTTCGGAGTAAGCCGGAAGACTATTTTTAATAGATACATCGCTCATGTTCTAACGCCTTGATGCTTTTGCAAGTTCCTTAAAGCCCGGCAAGCCGTTAGCTGCTCGCCATTCCTTGATCGTTTTAGTGATGCCTTCGGCGGATGTATCGGCTCCCGGCTCTGGGTAATAAATCAAATCAGAGCTAGCAGGATGACCAGCGATTTTATCAAGATGCAGCAACAGCACATCATCACGATTACCAGTGGGTGCCACATCCGCCCTGAAAAGCTCCTCCAAGAACTCGATGAACTCTTTTTCCGTGTAATCAGAAAGATTATTTTTAATAAACGGATCGCTCATTTTTTGCGCATATTTTGTGTGCGTCGACGTGTTTTTTTGCGTATTAACTCGACATTTATCTACGGTGTAGACTTCGCCACCCTCTGGAATCGGCTCAACATGATGGTTGTCATGTGAATTCCTGGAACCCGCCCAATCAATCCGGCAAGCTCGCGGCGCACGCCCAACACTCCTGTATCCGCCTCCATGTCTGGCCATTTTACTCATTACCCAAAAGGCCATGACCCATGTTATCGCAGGCGAAACTCTGTCGAATTTTCGCCTGCGATAAACATCACTCTTTGAATCCGGGCAGGCCATGGGCCGCTCGCCATTCTTTGATTGTCTTTACAATCCCTGCAGACGATGTGTCTGCTCCCAGCTCGGGGTAATAAATCAAATCCATACCGCCTGGGTGGCCAGCGATTTTATTGAGATGCAATACAAGCTCGTCAGCACGATCATCAGTGGAGGCTTTATCCTCTTTTCGAATCTCGTCGATGAAGCTAACGAATTCCTCTTCCGTGTAATCCGGAAGGCTGTTTTTGATGAATGGATCGCTCATGCTTCTCATCCTTTAACCCGAGTCTAGCCGTCAGGGCTGATGCACTGACAGACCCTCCAACCGATTCCGACGCCTTACCACCTGCCTCCATGCTGTGCTTGAGCGTCGCCACAAAACGGCGCTTGTCAGCCTGACATGTCAGTTCCAGGAACCAATCGGTATTTGCCATGGACTTTACGTGCTGTCCTGGGGTTTTCTGTGCGATAACAAAGTTTCCCCGCGCGCGAAAACTAAAAAATCCCGCCCTCAGGGAAACCTCACGCTTTAAATCCCGGCAAGCCGTTAGCCGCTCGCCATTCCTTGATCGTCTTAGTGATGCCTCCGGCGGATGTGTCGGCTCCCGGCTCCGGGTAATAAATCAAATCTGATCCTGCTGGATGCCCCGTGATGCTTTCGAATTTTTCCAAAAGATCAGCAAGATCGTCATCTGAAGCAGTGCCACAGGCGTTGATCAAATGATCTAGCTCAGAGATAAATTCGATTTCGGTATATTCAGAAAAGGCCTTTTTCATTAGTTTCCTTATCGATGCATATCAATATGATTTTTCGGTGTGTTTACTCGCAAATTGTCAACGTCATAAACAGCGCCACCATTCGCAATATGCTCAACGTGATGAAGCTCAAAAACACGCCTTTTGCCGACGATATCTTGTCGCCGCGTGGTCGCCGATAACCCGTTTTTCATACGTGTAATATTTTGTGGAGTGAGTTGAACGGCTAACTCAGGACTCTTCGAAACCTCTTTCCACAGGTCTTTTCGAAAACTATCAAAGCTCGAATACTTACGACCGCGCAGTACATCAGCAATGCTGGTCGGAATCGGTGCACCCAGCCCCGACCTAGCATGATCAAGCCATTCACCTGGTACGTCTTCACCGAGCCCACTCACCACACCCGGCTCACCCCGACGCACGCTCAGCGACAGGTAGATTGGCGCAATCGTCGGTTGGCTGGGAAACCAGATAATAGCGTCCTGATAATCCGGCGGATACGCCGGGTTAATCAGGATCTGCTCTGCTTTGGGGCCGGGCGGATACACCCAGACCGCAGGTTTGAGCGTCACACCCTCGAGCGCAGGAATCCCCAACACGGCATTGGGATCAGCAGCCGGCGTCCAGATAATTTCAACACCGTCGCCCATGTCCGCGACCCACTGGTCGCCGCGGGGCTCGGCTTTGATGACCGGCACGCTCTGCCAATCCGTTTTGCCGCCGGTATAGAACCCGTACAGGTCAACCGAGCCGTCTGGCAATTGTTTGAGCGTCACCCGAGCGCGGGTATTGCCTTTGGTCAGTTCGGCATAGTGCGCGGATGAATAAAACGCGCTGTCCGGCGAAGTCGTGTTCGGGATCAGTGCCGCCACCGTGATCGCCAGCCCACTCGGTAACACCGCCGCCAGCGTGCCCCCGAGTCGAGCCGTCAGGGCCGATGCACTGACAGACCCTCCAACCCATTCCAGCGCCTGCGCGCCTGCGGCCATCGCTGCCTCGGAACCAAGCACCGCATAGGCGCCGTAATGCTCTAATGACTCCACAGGCACAAACCCTGTGTGATCCATCACCCCGTCCGGGAGTGCGCAAGACTTCGCAAAAACGTACCCGTTAGGCTCACCTTCCTCCTGCTTCTGGGCCTTCTCCCAGCGCTCATCAGCTTCCCGATCGTTGCGTTCGTTTGCCGCCACCGCCCGATCCCAAGCAGCCTGTGCCAACTTTGTCGCCTTGGCATGCTCCTCGTTGCCATCTCGGCCATTGACCCCAAGCGTACTTATTTTAAGCATTTCGGTAGGCATAGCGCTCCTTGCCGTAATGGGTTCGATCCCCAAGACAGTCACCCGATCACTGATTTTTCAGCGACCGAGCGACCTTAGAGACGCCCAATCAAGCGGACAAGCCAGCCGATTCCGACGCAGCCGTAGGCAATGGAGCAAAGCGCTGTAGCCTCTGCCCGCACCTCGTGCGCATGGGGGGTATCGCGGAAGGCTGCGAAGACGTGCTCACCTTCGAAAGCCGAGGCGGTTCAGCGGATTAATTTGATAGCAACAAACGGGAGGCTCGCGTTGATTGCCTGCGCTATGTTGACAATCATGCAAACCAGAAGGGAATGCCAATGGTCGACACGGCACTGGAAAAAAGGCTCGCTTGCGAAAACTGGAGCGAGCATCTACATCGCCTAAACGACAGCGGCTTTACCGTTATTCAGAACCTGCTCGACTCAGATGTTTGCCAGCGTCTTACCGAGAGTTACAGCGAGCCGGATATTTTTCGGTCGTGTATCAATATGAGCAGGCACGGCTTCGGTTCAGGCCAATATAAATACTTCGCCTACCCGCTGCCGTCGATTATCGCCACGTTGAGATCCTGTGTTTACCCGCAGTTGGTTCCACTGGCCAACTATTGGAACACTAAGCTTGGCCTCGAACCTCCTTATCCCGAACGCCATGAAGACTTTCTAAGCCAGTGCCACGACGCCCGGCAAGAGCGCCCCACGCCACTGCTGCTGCGCTACGGTGCAGGTGACTACAATTGCCTGCACCGCGACCTGTATGGCGACATTCTGTTTCCCGTGCAGATGGCTATCCTCCTGTCTGAGCCCAATGACGAATTCAGCGGCGGAGAATTCGTGCTCACCGAACAGCGACCTCGCATGCAGTCCAGGGTCAGCGTAGTGCCGTTGCGCAAGGGCGATGCGGTGATTTTTGCCGTCAACCGCAGGCCCGTGAAGGGGGTCAGAGGCTTCTACTCCGTATTTACGCGGCACGGCGTGAGCGAGGTCGCGCGGGGGACCGGTTTACCCTTGGGGTGATATTCCATGATGCGCAGTGATGGGACGGCCAAGCGTGCGAATTTGAAAGCAAGACTCGGGGTTTTAACGCGGCTCGAAAGCGATAGGCTTGTGCAAATTGCGAAGAAGGGGCATTGCCATGGAATGCTTTAAAGAACAAACCACCCAGCCGCTGCTGAGGGCCGAGGACGATCCGCGCTGGAATATCCTCGTAAACCGCCAGGCTGATGCGAACCTCGATTTTGTCTACGGAGTGCTGACCACCGGGGTTTATTGCCGGCCCTGCAGTCCGACCAAGCTGCCTCGGCCAGAAAATGTCGTATTTTTCGACACCGCAGC
Organism: Pseudomonas kitaguniensis; assembly: GCF_009296165.1. Taxonomy (GTDB): domain Bacteria; phylum Pseudomonadota; class Gammaproteobacteria; order Pseudomonadales; family Pseudomonadaceae; genus Aquipseudomonas; species Aquipseudomonas kitaguniensis. The sequence goes on from NZ_VUAZ01000068.1 coordinate 58,768, forward strand.
CGAAGCCGAAAGGGCCGGGTTTCGCCCCTCCAAACGCGACAGCAGCAACCCCGCGGTCGTCGCCCAGAAGCACGCCGCGGCAGTCGCCGAAGCGTGCAGGCGCATCGATACATCGGACACGGTGCTCAACCTGGGCGACCTGGCCGAACAGGTGGGCATGAGCAGCTTCCACTTCCACCGCGTCTTTAAGAAACTCACAGGCCTGACGCCTAAAGCCTACAGCGTAGCTTCATTGCGTTCGCACGTCAGAGACCAGCTTTCGCTCAGTGGCACCATCACCGACGCGCTCTATGAGGCTGGCTATAACTCCAACAGCCGATTTTATGAAGCGTCGCAAAACATCCTCGGCATGAAGCCTACCGAGTACCGTGCCGGGGGCGCCAACGTGGATATTAAATTCGCACTGGGCGAAAGCTCGCTGGGCTCGATTCTGGTGGCCAGAAGCGCGCGCGGCATTTGTGCCATTTTATTGGGCGATGACCCTAACGCGCTGGTGGAGAGTTTTCAGGACCAGTTCCCCAACGCCAACCTGATCGGTGGCGATGTCGAGTTCGAGGCGCTGGTTGCCACTGTCGTCGGCTATGTTGAATCGCCGGGTACAGACCTTGCGCTTCCGTTGGATATTCGTGGCACCGTGTTTCAAGAGCGGGTGTGGCAGGCGCTCAGGGATATTCCTGCAGGCACGACCGAGACCTATGCCCAGGTCGCCGCGAGGATAGGCATGCCCAGCGCCACCCGTGCAGTGGCTAACGCGTGCGGGGCCAATAAGCTGGCGGTGGCGATTCCGTGTCATCGCGTAGTGCGCAGTGACGGATCATTGTCTGGCTACCGTTGGGGGGTGGAGCGTAAGCGCACGTTAATTGAGCGTGAGAAGGGCATGCATGCTGCACAAGTTGGCGGATGAGCTGCGCCGTGGGTACGGGCTGATTCTGCGTGCGGGCACTGAATGGGGTAGAGCGCGTAATGAAGCGTTGGAAGATCATGGACGCCCACGGCAAGCTCGTTCTCAGTCGCAAGCCGGGACAGTTTGGCGGGCACAAAAAAGGCAAGATCTACGGGCGCCTGGACTGCCCGGCGGCACTGCGAGCCTTGAGCAAAGGCGGGTATGTGAAGGATCGTGTATTTTTTATCGATGAACAGACCGCCCGATTGGCAGGCTATCGCCCATGCTTCAGATGCATGCCCGCCCGTTACCGTGAGTGGAAGCTGACAACTGAAGGCCCTATGGCACCTCGATACTGCTGATCGGAATATGGCTCAATTCAGTAAAAGATTTGAGCCAATCGACGCGCCACCGCCGACGCCTGTTAGGCACTGGCGATATTGGTAAATCCAAGAACCAAACCGTGCCTGGGCTTGGCGTCCAGATACCACTGTGACAACGGTTCGACGGCAATCCCCACCTCACGGGCACGCTGGGCAAGCGCTATATCGTCCACTGCACCAAGGCCTGCGACCAAGTGCATGCCACCGGCTTGAGGGTTTATCTGAAGACGGTCGCCGAACTGTTGCTGCAACGCATCGATCAGCCATTGACGGCGGCGCGCGTAGAGGCCGCGCATCTTCTTTAAATGCCGCCCGAAGTGACCCTCGTTGAGGAATGTGCTGACGGTCGCCTGCAGCAGGTGCGGGCAGTGGTTATGCAGACGATCCGCCTGACGGGCGAATGCGTGGCTGTGTTCGGCGGGCACCACCAAGTAGGCCAGACGCAGGCCTGGAAACAGTACTTTGCTGAAGGTGCCGGTATAAAGCACACGGCCCTGTTGATCGAGGCTCTTCAGGGCGGGCAATGGTTTGCCCATGTAGCGGTATTCACTGTCGTAATCGTCCTCAATGATCCAGCTCCCTTGGCAGTTGGCCCACTCCAGTAGTGCCAACCGGCGCGGCAGTGACAGCGACATACCCAGCGGGCTTTGGTGGGTTGGCGTGACCAGGGCGAAGCGGGCATCTGGGGCGCGGGCGATGCCTTGCGCGACGTCCATGCCCTGTTTGTCCACTGGGACGGGCACCAACGCTGCACCAGCGTCTAACAGGGCGTTCCTGGCCATAAAGTAGCCGGGCTCTTCCATCCAGCAGGTATCGCCTCGTTGCATCAGCGTGTGGCTGATCAGGTCGAGGCAGGCGCGATAGCCCGCGCACACAAAAATCTGATCCGGGTGGCAGATGATTCCCCTGGAAATTCCCAGGTAGGACGCGATGGCTGCTCGCAACGGTGCGTAACCTTGCGCGTTCGGGTAGATGAGGCCTTCGATGCCCGCCTGTCGAAGTTGCCGGCCAGCCAGTCGTGTCCAGAGCTTGCGCGGAAATGCATCCAGTGCTGGAAGGCCCATTTGCAGGGCTAGCGGCAGCGTCCCGAAGTGGGTGGATGAGTACGTCGTCGAAGCCACTCGGGCTGGTTGTATGGACGCAGAAACCGGCGCCAGTTGCGGTGTCACTGTCGTCCCGGCTGCCCGCGCGCCGTCAGATAGCCCTCGCCAATCAGTAACTGATAAGCCGCTTCAACGGTGCCGCGCGCCAAGTTCAGCTCCGCTGCCAATGCGCGAACGGCAGGCACCCGATCTCCCGGATGCAGGCGGCCATCAGCGATGGCCTCACGAAAGCGCTGATAAAGCTGACGATAGATCGGCGCAGAATGGATGCGGTCCAGCTCGAAAGAAACAATCATGGCCTAGTCATTTATGCACTTTTTGGTCCTGTAGCTTAAGTCATTGCTGTTCTAAAGTGGGTCATCTCTTAAGCGGACGGCGCACATGCCTTACACACTTCAATACCTCGATAGCGAGCAGGCCTTCGGTGCCTGTTTCGACCTGATGCGTGTATTGCGGCCGCACATCGTTACGCAGGCTGCCTACTTAGCGCAGTTGGCCCGGCAGACCGAGCAAGGCTACCGTTTGCTCGCAGTCTGCGACGGTGAACGCATCGTCGGCCTGGCGGGTTGCCGCGAGCTGGAAAACCTGCTCTACGGACGTTTCATCTATGTCGATGACCTGGTCGTGAGCCCAGCTCTACAGCGCAGCGGCTTGGGAGAGCGGCTGTTGAATGCAGTGCGCGATGAAGCAGTGCAGCGCCAATGTGATCACCTTGTACTGGATACCGGCCTGCACATGCCGTTGGCCCAACGCTTCTATTTTCGTCAAGGGTTACTGGCCCGTGGCATGCACTTCACCCAGCGCCTTCGGGGCGTGGAACGGGCATGAACAATGTTCTGTTGATCAACGCCAGCCGGCATGGGCAGGTTTCACAGGCGAATCTGTTGGCACTGGAGCGTGTGACGTCACTGCGCCAACGCTATCCGAACCTCAAACTGGTTGAGCGCGACCTGGGCGCTAATCCATTGCCACCACTGGGCTCGGACTACGCCCACGGCCTAACCACAACCGTGCCATTACACGCCCCGCTGTTCGATCGGCGGTTCACTTGTCTCCAGGGGGTGGTGTTCGGTGAGGCAGGCATCCGAGCAGCGGTCGAAGAAGCCCGGACCGCACTGTCAACAGAGCCGCTGTTCAACAACCTCTCACGCGCTTGATCATTTTTTCTCACACAGGAGTTTCACCATGAGCCAACTCAGGCTTCCATTTGCGTCTCTGTCACCTGCCGCCTATCAAGGCCTGATCGCCACCAACACCGCACTGGCCGCTAGCGCCTTGGGCTTGCCATTACTTGAACTGGTGTATTTACGTGTTTCGCAGATCAACGGCTGCTCGTTTTGTCTGGGCAAGCATTCGCAGACCCTGCGCGCGTGTGAGGTGGCGCAAGAGAAGCTGGATTGCCTCGCAGGGTGGCGAGTCAGCGAACTGTTCAACGACCGCGAACGCGCAGCCCTGGCATGGGCTGAAACACTCACCTACGTCAGTGAGAAAGGCGCGCCAGAGGTGCTGTACGATCCCCTGAAAACGCACTTCTCCGACGTCGAGATTTCCGATCTGACATTGGCCGTGTCGTTGATGAATGCCTTCAACCGGCTGGCGGTGGGGATGAGGCTCTAGGAGCGCGGTGATCGTCGCCCATAATGCATAGCAATAGCTCCTTATATGACGTACTGAGAACTCTCCCGACTAACCGGCACTTCCTTTTTTTTAACAGCGCCGCAGAGCGACTATTGGTAAGTGTCAGCCTCCTCAGCCGGATAAAATTCGCCTTGCTTCCCCAGCTTTTCCAGGCGCTCGCGCGCGATCAACTCAACGGCGGCCACTGCGGCCTTATCGTCAGGGTTGACCAACTGCAAGCACAGGCGTCGGATATTTTGCTCGTGGGTGCCCTCGCTCATCATTTCGTGGGTGAAGACCTGTTCGCCACGCCATAGGCACAGTTGGGTATGCGTACCGCCGAGCCATATCTCGTTGACGGATCTAAGGTCAGTGGTAGCCAGTTGATCTACCGTGATTGTCTTATCCATTGCGCTGTTCCTTACCGATGATGAGTGACCGGTAGACTTACAGGCACAGCGGGTCGTTCCCGGCGTCGGCAGCTCAACCGATCACGGCGTGTTGTAGGACATGTACTCGCTCTGCAAAACAATGTGGTCGGCCACGTACTTAGCATCGTGCCAAACCCCGTAGATAAACGATGACGCACGGTTGACCAGATTCGGCAGGCACTTCGGGTCGGGCAGCAGTTCCCAGGCTTCGGGGTCCAGGGGAAACGGCAAACCGTTGGCCTCGATATACGCATCCGCATAGCGCAGCACATCAAAGTAGGCGCCGGCTCTCAGGCGTTCGGCAGCGTGGCCTTTGGTACCGAGGGCGGGCTGTTTGATCAGGCTGGCATTCCCAGCGTAGTGTGCGGGCCGGGCAGCATGGAGCAGGGCCACAAGCCGGACGAGTTCATCAGCCTTGAGCAACTGGCGGCGTGCGACCAGATGCTCGCACGCGTGCTTGCATTCGTGAGCCAGTAACCCCTGACACGCACCGACCCACAAAATGTGGGAGCGGGCTTGCTCGCGATGCAGGCTCCGCGGTCCGGCGCTTTAAACGCATACGAAACAACCGCTAATAGTACTCAACGGCCGCCCCTGCAGGCGTTAGCTAGGGTTTTGATTCCGGTTCTAACCGGAATCAAAATTTAACTAGCATCTGCAAAGGGTAGCCAGTAGGCTACAGGTGAAGTTGTGACCCATTTGATTGGCAGGACGCCGGAGTTTGATACGTGGCTCGACGGTATGAGGGATATTTGGGGGAAAACAGCGGTTCTGGCTCGGTTGGACCGTGCCGAAGAAAACAATTTTGGCGATTGCGAGCCCGTAGGCGATGGCCTGAGTGAAATGCGTGTTTTCGTCGGGCCAGGCTACAGAATTTACTTTGTACGCACCGGTATCACCGCTTACCTGATGCTTTGGGGGAGTGACAAGACCGACCAGAAGCGAGGAATTCAACGGGCAAAAGAGATTCTTGATGCCCTGAGAGGTCAATGAAATGAGCGAGTCGACATTTAAACCCGAGGACATGCCGATCCTCGATCTTGATACATCCGGTACACGCGTCTATGAAGCTTCACGCTTCCTCGACAGCCCGCAAACCATCAGCGCTTACCTGGCGCAAAGCATGAAGTCGCAAGACCCGCAGGTACTCATGAAAGCACTCGCCGAGGTCGCCAAGGCGCAGGGCGTGAACAAGGTGGCCGAGGCCGCGGGGGTTAATCGCGAAAGCTTGTATAAAACCCTGAAAGGCGGTGCAAAAACGCGTTATGAGACGGTTCAGAAGCTGATGCTTGCGCTAGGCGTGGAGCTGACTGTGCAGCCAATGGCCGCGCCCGACATTCAAAAATGGCGAGAGCGAAACGGCCAGTAGCCCGCCAACGCTGATCTTGAAAGCGCCCCCTCAAGGGCGCTTTTTATTGGCACAGCCTCAGCACCTTGCGGCTGACACCCCTTAACGCACCAGGCAGGGCTGCTTGTTATTGAATGTCCAGCCCGGAATCAAAAACTGCATGGCCACGCTGTCATCGCGCGCGCCCAAGCCCATGCCTTTGTACACCTCGTGAGCTTTGCCCACGGCGTCCATGTCGATCTCCACGCCCAAGCCAGGCTTGGCAGGCACCTTCACGTAGCCGCCTTCGATTTTCAGCGGTTGCTTGGTCAGGCGCTGGCCGTCCTGCCAGATCCAATGAGTGTCGATGGCCGTGATGTCACCCGGTGCGGCGGCGGCTACCTGGGTGAACATCGCCAGCGAAATATCAAAGTGGTTGTTGGAGTGCGAACCCCATGTCAAACCCCAGTCGTTGCACATCTGCGCAACCCGCACCGAGCCCTGCATCGTCCAGAAGTGCGGATCGGCCAGCGGAATGTCGACTGATTGCAGTTGGATCGCATGGCCCATTTCACGCCAGTCGGTGGCGATCATATTGGTTGCCGTTTTAAGGCCTGTCGCTCGGCGGAACTCAGCCATGACTTCGCGGCCCGAGTAGCCGTTTTCGGCGCCGCAAGGGTCTTCGGCGTAGGCCAGCACATGGTGCTGATCGCGGCACAGGCGGATGGCTTCTTTGAGTGACCAGGCGCCGTTCGGGTCGAGCGTGATGCGCGCATCGGGGAAGCGTTCGGCCAGTGCCGTGACCGCTTCGATTTCCTCATCGCCACTCAATACACCGCCCTTGAGCTTGAAGTCGTTGAAGCCGTATTTGGCTTTGGCCGCTTCTGCCAAGCGCACCACCGCCTCGGCGGTCATGGCTTTTTCGTGACGCAAACGGAACCAGTCATCGTCGGCGTCAGCCTCGTTGCGGTAGGCCAAGTCAGTGGCCGTGCGATCACCGACGTAGAACAGATAGCCGAGCATTTTTACCGCATCGCGCTGCTGGCCTTCGCCGAGCAAGGCGGCCACCGGCACCTCGAGGAACTGACCCAGCAGGTCGAGCAGTGCGGCTTCCACGGCGGTGACGGCATGGATGGTGATGCGCAGGTCAAAGGTTTGCAGGCCTCGACCGGCACTGTCGCGAGCAGCAAACGTAGTGCGCATCTGATTGAGGATGCGCTGGTACTGGCCGATAGGTTGGCCGATGACCAGGCTGCGCGCGTCTTCCAGGGTTTCGCGGATGCGTTCGCCACCGGGTACTTCGCCCACGCCGGTGTTGCCGGCGTTGTCCTTGAGAATCACGATATTGCGCGTAAAAAACGGCCCATGGGCGCCGCTGAGGTTGAGCAGCATGCTGTCGTGGCCCGCCACCGGGATGACGTGGAAATCGGTAATCACAGGTGATTTGGAGGTATTCATGGCTCGTTCCTGAAAAGCTTAAAGGGGTTTGCTGATGGCGGCTGTGGGCACTGCATTCGGCGCTGCCAGCACCGCAGAGGGTGACGTCTTGGCGAAGAACACCAGGATCGCGGCAAGCACCGAGGTGCCCGCCAGCGCATACAGGCCGCCCTGGATCGAACCGGTGGTTTGTTCCAGGAAACCGAAGGTGGTCGGCGCCACAAAACCGCCGAGGTTGCCGATGGAGTTGATCAACGCGATCACTGCGGCGGCGATGCGCGCGTCCAGGTAGCCCTGCGGGATTGGCCAGAACAGTGACGAGGCGGATTTGAACCCGATGGCCGCAAAGCAAATCGCCACAAAGGCAAAGACCGGCCCGCCGGTGGTCGACATGAACATGCCCGCTGCGGCGATCAACAGCGCTGCGGCGACCCAGGCTTGCTGGAACTTGAATTTGCCCGACAGCGAAGCAAAGGTGTACATGGCGATGATCGAAATCAGCCACGGTATCGAGTTGAAGAACCCGACTTGTATGTCGCTCAGGTCGCCCATCTTCTTGATGATGCTCGGCAGCCAAAAGGTCGCCGCGTAAATCGTCAGTTGGATGCAGAAGTACAAGGCGCAAAACAGCAGGATCTGGCGGTCTTTGAGCAACTTGCCCAGCGTCGGCTTGACGCTGCTCAGCGCCTCACGCTCGCGTTGTTCCTGGTCGATGGCGCCCACCAGTGCGTCTTGCTCTTCGCGAGTCAGCCATTTGGCGTCATGCGGTTTGGAGTCCAGCCAGAACCATACAAAGAAACCCAGTGCCACGGAGGCCAGCCCTTCGAGGGCGAACATCCATTGCCAGCCATGGAAGCCGAACCCTTCGATCTGCAACAGGGCGCCGGACAAAGGCCCGGAAATCAGTGACGCAACCGCCGAGCCGCTGAGGAAGATCGCGATGGCTTTACCGCGCTCAACGCCGGGCAGCCAGCGAGTGAAGTAGTAAATCACCCCAGGAAAGAACCCGGCTTCGGCCACGCCGAGCAGAAAACGCAGGATGTAAAAGTGGGTTTCGTTCTGGATGAACGCCATCATCGTGGCGACGATGCCCCAGGTAAACATGATGCGGGTCAGCCAGATTCGCGCACCGACCTTTTGCAGCAGCATGTTGGAGGGCACTTCGAACAGCGCGTAGCCGATGAAGAACAGCCCGGCACCGAAACCATAGGCCGCAGCGCCGATGCCGAGGTCATGCTCCATGTGTGTACGCACAAAGCCGATATTGACCCGGTCGATGTAGTTGAGGATAAACATGACCACGAACAGTGGGAGCACATGGCCCTTCACTTTGCTCACGGCACGCGCGAGCACCGAATCACTTTCTGGAGCTGCAGATACATGGTTTGAATTGTTCACAATTCAAAACTCCCCTTGATTATTTTTATGCGGGTTTTTGCTGTTTTGTTGAATGACATCATACAAGTGGATTTCTCGGATCCGCAATCCTGTGTAGCGTATTTTTATGCTTATAAGGCCGCATCTGCATCAGGTATTCTGGTTATGTACCGGGTTTTATTGGGTTTAAAGCACGCGTCGAGGTGGTTTTCGTACGAGGATGCGTTAGCGTGACGTTCACCAGGTTACCTACAATAAAATCCACTTGTCATACAAGTTAAGGCTTTTTGAATCCCCCCAGGCCTTGCCACCGGGTGGGGTGTTAAGCTCGCTCCTGCCCAACCGCGTGGACCCGCAACGATGCCCATTGAAAACGCAAACCCTGTGCGTAAACGCTCCAGCAACCTCGCCCAAGGCGTGGTTGAGGCGCTGACCCAGTGCATCCTGCTCGGGCAAATCAAGCCCGGCGAAAAGCTGCCGTCGGAATCCACCATCGTGCGTGAGCACGGCGTGAGCCGCACCGTGGTCCGCGAAGCCATCTCCAAGCTGCAGGCGTCAGCGTTGGTGGAGACGCGCCACGGCATTGGCACCTTCGTATTGGAGCCGCAGCCGCAGACCGGGCTGCGCTTGCATGTGGACACGGTTGCCAGTGTGCGCAGCGTGCTTGAGTTGCGCCTGGGCCTGGAGGTGCAGGCCGTGGCGCTGGCCGCCCTGCGCAGGAGTGATGAGCAGCTTGCACGTATGCGCGCGGCGCTGAGCGACTACCAGGCCTCGCTGGCCAACAACGACAGTTGCGTGGAAGAGGACAAACGCTTTCACCAACTGATCGCCGAGGCCACCGGCAATACCTTTTTCACCGACATCATGCTGCACCTGGGCAACGCAATGATTCCGCGCACGCAGGTCAAGGGTGTCGAGCGTGGCGGTGCCGACTTTGCCAAACTGGGGCAGTTGGCGAACCTGGAGCATGAGGCGATCTTTAATGCAATCAAACGCCAGGACCCGGATGCGGCGCGGGCAGCAATGGTGTTGCACCTGACCAACAGCCGGGATCGTTTTTCGGGTGAATAACTTCGTGGTGATAAGGAACAAGCGTTGAACCAACACACACTTTCCCTGCGCCTGGAGCGCGTGGCGGCAAACGTGCCCGCCGGCGCGCGCCTGGCCGACATCGGCTCGGACCACGGCTACCTGCCGGTAGCGTTGATGCGTCGCGGCGTGATCGCGGCGGCGGTGGCGGGGGAGGTGGCGACCACGCCTTTTCACGCGGCCCAGCGTACGGTGCGCGACAACGGTCTGGAGTCGCACATCAGTGTGCGCCTGGCAAATGGTTTGGCGGCGATCACGCCGTGCGATGCGATCACGGCGATCAGCCTGTGCGGCATGGGTGGCGAGACAATCCGCGAGATTCTCGACAGCGGCAAGGCGCACCTCAGCGGCCAGGAGCGTTTGATCCTGCAACCCAACGGCGGCGAGCAACCGTTACGTGAATGGCTGATGGGCAACGGCTACCAGATCCTGCGCGAAGAGCTGCTGCAGGAAAACCGGTTCTACTACGAGATTATCGTCGCCGAGCGCGCGGCGCCTGTGACCTACACCGCCGAACAACTGTACTTCGGCCCGCTGCAGATGCAGGCGCGCACCCCGCAATTTCTGGCCAAGTGGCAACGCATGCTGCGCCAGAAGCACAAGACCCTGGCCAGCTTTGAGCAGGCCCGATACGCAGTGCCTGAACAAAAGGTGCAGGAAGTGGCCCGGCAAGCGCGGTGGATTACGCAATTGCTGGCGTGAACCCGCTTGTAACTTTTCTGGCGGCTGTGCAAATATCGCCCATGACTGAATTTTCGCACAGCAACCGCCATCACCCCCACGGACCTTGCCCAAGGTGCCGTGGTTGCTTGCGCTCACTGATTGAACAGCCTCGCTGATCACTCACTGAACCCATCCCAAGGCGCCTATGGCGCCTTTTTTATGACCTGTAAAAAATGGAGATTCAACACATGACAATGCTACGTGGTACCCGAATTGTGACCGGCAAAGAAGCTGCAGCGATGCGCGAAGTAGAGGGCCGTTTTCGGGGTTATCTTCATCGAAGCGGGCGCTGAAGAAGCCATCGTGCCCGCGTTGTGGGGCCAGGACACGTTTATCGAAAAGGCCGGTGGCAGTGAAATCATCGGGCAAATGTGGGCCTTTGATGACAAGGCCGGGCGCAAATGTTGCCTGATCCCGGAGGCCACCGCGTTGTTCCAGGAGCGTAATGCGCAACTGCTCGATGGGCGGCGCGAAGCAGTGTTTTTCTACGTGGCGCGGTGTTACCGGTACGAGCGCCCGCAAACCGGTCGCTATCGTGAATTCACCCAACTGGGGCTCGAGATTCTCAGCCCTGAACCCGCACTCGCGTTGCTGCGCAGTCAGGCGCTGTGTACCGGGTTTTTGGATACGCTGGGTCTCGACTATGAACTCAATCTGGCGGTGAAGCGTGGGCTGAGTTATTACCTCGAAGGCAACGGCTTTGAGGTGCGCTGCCCCTCCTTAGGCGCGCAGCAGCAAGTGGTTGGCGGCGGTGCCTACCGCGAAGGTGCCGGTTTTGGCATCGGGCTTGAGCGCTTGGTGCTTGCGTTGAGGTGACGGCCTTGGCGGTGCAGCGGCAGCGACTGTCATCAATGAGTCAATCTTGTTGAATAGTTTGGAACACGGCCGCTGCCCCGCAGCAAAAGCAAAAGCGTTGTTTAAGACCGCGCACCGATGAGGGTTTGAATAATGATCCGTGATGCACAGCCTGGGGATGCGAAGCGCATCGCTCAGGTTCATGTCAGTAGCTGGCAACACGCTTATCTTGATCTCATGCCGGCTGATTTTTTAGCCTCGCTGACGGCGACGCTGCCTAAAAGAGAAGCTCATTGGGTTGCTTCAATTGAACGCAAGGACGCTGACATATTAGTCGCAGAAGTCGATGGAAATATTGTTGGCTGGGTGTCGGTTGGGCCTTGCCGTGATGAAGATAAACCCACAGTCGAAACGGGGGAGGTCATGGCTATTTACCTGTTGGCAGACTATTGGGGTAAGGGTATCGGCGCCCAATTGTGGACGTCAGGTTTAACGCGTTTGCTTGATCAGGGTTATAAAAATATTACGTTATGGGTGTTAGCCGAGAATCAAAGAGCTATCCGCTTTTATCAGGCGTTCGGAGGAAAAGAACAATCTGGCAGCCGCCGCACGCTGGTGCGTGGCGGGGTGACGCTGGAGGAGGTGAGGTATGTTTGGGAATATTAAGTTTAGCCAGACGCTGAAATAGACTTACTTCAGGGCTTGGCGTTGCTCGCAACTTAACTGCCTTCCAGCGATACAGCGAGTATTCGATCTATACAACGAATACCACAGGTACTTGGGAAGCATCCTACATCAAATTTTTTTCCTTATTGGTAGCGTGCTCCGAAATTTGAGCTCGCGCAGGCTAAGGCTTGTACATCGCGTCTTGCTCCCTCTTTTTGTGCTTAAAGGAAGGGTCATGTTACCGACCGCTAAGGATTGGCTGAACCATTTGATGGCAGAGGCGCGCAGCGCACAGCTTGATCATCTGGATGTATTGATGAGCCTGACCGATGAGCAAGCTTCGCACTTGCAAGCGGTGGGCGCCGCGATTCAGGGGTTAAACGACTATGAAAAAACGCCTAATGAACATGGGTTCACTTCACGCGAGGCCATGCTTCGCTGCCTGATCACAGCCCATCTGCAGATCAGTCGCAAGAAGTTGGACAAGCTGCATCACGAAGATTTTATTGCCAGCGTGCTGAGCGAAAATCTTCCACTGACGCTGACGCGTCACGACACCCTTTTATGAGCCGTTTATTCCTTGTGCTGTTAATGAGCGGCATGTCGCTGCTGGGTTGCGCGCAGCCCCAGCCTGAACGATTAGGCACGCCTATCGAGGGCTATAGCCATACCTCGGCGGCGATTAACCGGTTCTCGGTGAATGGTAATGGCGGCCCGAATTTGGCTCCTTACGGATACGGGGGCGGGCAAATGTGCTGCGCGCCGCTTCCGGTGAAGTGGCATCCCGGTTTGACGGTGGTGGTTGAGTGGGTGAAAGACCCCAATCCGCATGCTTCAGCCAATTGGCCTCCGCTTGGGACAGATGGCTACCGAGCTGCTTACAAGCAGCACGCGGCCAAATACACGCGCCATCGTGCGGTTGTGGCTGTGGCGCCATATGAAGACTTGGGCTTGGTGAACGTGCATTTCTTACCCTGCAACCAAGTTGCTGTATCAGCGGGCACTACTTATCCCGGCCGTTCTGATTATCCGTTCCACTTCCCTAAAAAAATGGATGAGCCAGCCACATGTCCGAAGCCATGACTCCAAGCCCCAAAAAGCCTGCTGCGGAATTTCTCAGCCCGACTCCCGATTTCGAAATGGGTGGGCTGTTGCCGCAAACATCTGGGGATGTATTGCGTAATTATCGAACGCAACAGGTGGCCTACGATCCTTTTGAACAACAGTCGATGGACGAACACCGTGCAGCTGGATTGGTGTATCCGGGCCCGCCTTGCATGCAGATTGTGACAATCACGCTTTGCTTTGACGGCACCAACAACCATGAACCGTCAGACAGCCTCGCATTGCCTTCAACCACGACCAATGTGGCTCGCCTGTACCACGCCAGTGTGGGTAGGGATGACAGCGAGGCCGCTGAGCAGGACGGTTTTTACCGCTACTACATGCAAGGGGTTGGCACCGAGTTCAAGGAAATAGGCGAGTTCAAACCTGATAGCCAAGGGCTCACCATGTCGACAGGGGGCGAGAACCGGATCAACTGGGGATTGACCCGTTTGATCGATGCGCTGAAAAGGGCTTGCGATGAGAAACCACTGAAAGTACCCGAAGCCTATGCCCTCGTGCAAAAA
>NZ_VUAZ01000069.1 GCF_009296165.1 Pseudomonas kitaguniensis
GGGCTTGCTACCTCCCATAGTTTAATGTCGCTGCCGATAGAACCACCTCCGGCACAGCATCGGTGTGAGCCCGTCACTGCGCATGAACACTTTATCAAGGCCTGACACCCTCAAACCCCCTGCCCCCGCTTAGTTTTGTGCTGGGTTGACGATGACGGTGCAGGTGATGCCCGCCGCCAACAACACGCCCTCCGGCACTTCATCGATGTGAATGCGCACCGGCACGCGCTGGGCCAGGCGCACCCAGTTGAAGGTCGGGTTTACGTCGGCGATCAGCTCGCGGCTCTCGGGGTTGTCACGGTCGTAGATACCGCGCGAGATGCTTTCCACGTGGCCCTTTAACGTCTCGCCGCTCATCAGTTGCATGTCGGCGGTATCGCCAACCCTCACATGCGGCAGCTTGGTTTCTTCGAAGAAGCCGTAAACCCAGAACGAGTTCATATCGACCACCGCCATCTTCGCCTCGCCGATGCGCGCGTAGTCGCCGCGATGCACATTAAGGTTGGTGACGTAACCGTCGACGGCCGCCAACACGTGCGTGCGTTTCAAATTAAGCTCAGCCGCTTCCAGTTGCGCCAGCGCCTGTTGGTAATCGGCTTGGGCTGCGCCTGCGAGGTTGCTCGCGTCGTCGCGGTTTTCCCTGGAGATCACCAGGGCGTCGAGGTCGGCGCGGCGGTGGGCGTTGAGCTTGCGCATCTCCCACGTGGCCTTGCGCGAGGCGACCAGCGATTGCGCCTGTTTGACCGCGATGCGGTAGTGCTCGGGGTCGATTTGCATCAGCAGGTCGCCCTTTTTGACACGCTGGTTGTCCCGCACCGGCACGTCCACCACTTCGCCGGTCACATCGGCGGCGACGTTGATAATGTCGGCGCGCACGCGGCCGTCGCGGGTCCACGGCGTTTGCATGTAGTGCACCCACAACGTACGGCCAATCCAGATCGCCAGGGCCAATACCAGCAAGGTCGCGAGCAGGCTGAAAAACTTTTTCATCGGGGCATTCTCAACGGTAGACGCTCAGCGCCAGCGCGCCGAACAGGCAAACGAACAGGCTCAGGCGCAGCAACGCCGGGTGCCAGAAAAACCGGTACAGGTCCAACCCGGCCAGGAAGCGGTCAAGCGCCCAGGCCAGCCCGGCCGCGATCACAAACATCAGCGTGATAGTCGGCATGTACAGGCCGTGGAAGGCGATTTCACGGGGCATGCGGGGATCCTTTGAGGGCAGCCAGCGGCGATTGCGGGTCCAGCAGCGAGGTGCGGATAAAGTGCAGGTAGCTTTTCACCCGGCGCAGCGCCGAGGTATCGAAGTGCGGCGCAAACGGCTCGTCGGTGGCTTGCACGCGGCTGATCGCATGGTCGACGGCGATCAGGCCGCGCTCCAGGTTGCTCGCGCTGGGTTGCAGGAACAGCCGCACCAGCGAACGGCCCATCACGCGGATCGCCTGGCGCCATGGCTGGGACTCGGCATACGCCGGGTGCACCGGCAGAATCGCCTGCTCTTTGCGCAGCTCGATAATCGCGTGGCCGACCTCCAGCACCACGAACATCCAACGCAGTAAATCGCGTTGCACCTGCGGCTGGCCGACGGCAAGGCCATACGCTTGGTGCAGCAGGTCGCGGGTGCGGCTTTCGAAGCTCGACGCGAGGCCTTTGAGCTTGCCGCTGATGGCGTACACCACTTGCTCGCGCAGGTCTTGCTCCAGTCGGCGCCACAGCCAGCGGCTGTTGGGCGGCAAAATGATCGCGCCCGCCGCCGCGCACACCAGCATGCCAATGACCATCGCAATGTAGTCATTGATGAAGCTGTAGGGGTTGTAGACCGTGAGGTTGTCCGGCACCGAGCCGGTACTGAAGAAAATCAGCAAGCCGACGCCGACACCAGCGTATTGCGGGCGTGAGGCGAGGAAAGCGCCGAAAATAATCACCGGCGCGAGCATCACGCAGAGCAGCGGAAAACCGTCGATCCAGGGGAACACAAAGAACATTTCGACAAAGCCGACCAGGGCGCCGATCAACGTGCCGCAGGCCATCTGAAACGCCATGCGTTTGGGGTTCGGCGTGGCGGCGGACAAGCCCACAGTGGCGGCCGCGATCAGCGTCATGGTCGCGCCGCTGGGCCACGCCGTGGCCACCCAATAACTGCCCAGCACGATCAAGATAAACGCGGCGCGAATGCCCGACGCGGCGCAGGCCAGCCAGTTGGTTTTAGGGGTAAAGGTTTCGTCCCACTGCTCGCGCGCATGCCGGTGCTCTGCCAGCGAGGCGTGGGTCAGCGCGTAGTTGTGCAGGTCGTCGACAAAGCGGTACAGCAGCTCGTAGGCGGTGTGAAAATCCAGTTGCGCGGCTTCGCTCGGGTCGCCCTGCTGAAAACTTGCGCGCAGGCTGCGAACCGTGGCGGGCAGGCCGTCCTTGTAGGCGCTCAGGGCGCTGACCAGGCGCGCGGCATCGGCGCTGGTGAGGGCGTGACCGGAAAAACCGTCGAGCACTTCGGCGAGGTCTTGCAGGCCGGGTTTGATCGCGACGACCACGTGGTCGGCGGCATCCGCGCGCAGCCGTTCAAGCAGTTGGTGCAGGGCGTTGAAACGCGTGGTGATGCTCATGAATTCGCTGTTGAGGCGGCTGAGCCGGCCATTGCGCCGACGCATGTGCGGGTCTTCGAACACGGTCACGCTGCGCAGCCCTTCCAGGCCCACCGCTTCGGCGATAAAGCGCACGTTGCCGGCCTCGAAATCTTCACGCCGGCTGCGCCCGCGCAGGCCGTCGGTCACAAACAGCGCGAACACCCCAAAGCGCTGGTACAGGGCGTTGCGCATCGCCGCGCTGCTGGTTTGCGGCAGGATCGCGGCGCTGACCAGCGTGGCGCAGATAATCCCCAGGGAGATTTCCAGCACGCGCCACACCGCCGCCATAAAAGCCGCGTCCGGGTGCGCCAGGGCCGGTAAGCCGACCATCGCCGCGGTGTAGCCGGCCAACACAAAACCATAGGCGCGAAAGTTGCGATTACGCGTCGCACCGGCCGTGCAAATACCCACCCAGATCGCCAGCGCGCCGAGAAACAGCTCGGTGTTCTGCGCAAACAAGGCAATCAAAAAAACCATTACCGCCGAGCCCGCCAGCGTGCCGAGGAAGCGGTAAAAACTCTTGGCGAACACTTGGCCGCTCTGCGGTTGCATCACGATGAACACGGTGATCATGGCGGTGCGCGGTTGCGGCAATTCCAGGCGCATGGCCAACCACAGCGTGAGGAACGCGGCGATCAACACCTTGAAGATGTACACCCAGGTCACGCCATCGCTGCGTGCCCAGGCAAAAAAACCACGCCGCCACTCCAGCGAATGCAACCAGCGCAGCGGTGCAGGCAAGGTCGTCATGCAAGGCTCCTCAGTGATCAAACGCGGCAAGTGCCGCCGGCGCTTTGCCTGCGGCGATTTTGCCCGGCGGCGGCACATCGTCGCCGGCGCCGAGCCCGCCACCCAACGCAGTGACCAATTCAGCGTGCGCGCTCAGGCGCGCGGCCTGTACCTGCTGCTCGATTTGCTGCTGGCGAAACAACAGGGTCTGCGCGTTGAGCACATTCAGGTAGTCGGTGAGGCCGCGCTGGTAGGCGATCATCGCGATGTCATAGGTTTTCTGCGCCGAGGCCACCGACTGCGCGGCGAAGGCCGACTGCTTGTCCATCGACTCGCGGCGGATCAACTGGTCGCTGATGCCCTTGAGCGCATTCACCAGGGTTTGGTTGTACCGAGCCACGGCGATGTCATAACCGGCGCTGGCCTCGCCCAATTGCGCGCGCAAGCGGCCGCCGTCGAAGATCGGCAAGGTGATCGCCGGGCCAACGCTGTAGTTGAATTTCTGGCCGCTGAGAAACCCCAGCAGCGCGCCACCGGTGGCCATGTAGCCAAGGCTGCCGAGCAGGTCGACGTTAGGGTAGAAACCGGCGTGAGCCACATCAATACCACGCGCCTGCGCCGCCACTTGCCAGCGGCCGGCGACCACGTCCGGGCGCTGGCCGAGCAACTGCGCCGGTAAGCGTGCGGGCAATTTCAGCGGCG
Organism: Pseudomonas kitaguniensis; assembly: GCF_009296165.1. Taxonomy (GTDB): domain Bacteria; phylum Pseudomonadota; class Gammaproteobacteria; order Pseudomonadales; family Pseudomonadaceae; genus Aquipseudomonas; species Aquipseudomonas kitaguniensis. The sequence continues at coordinate 4,050 of NZ_VUAZ01000069.1, forward strand.
CGGCGAGCGACACACTTGGGCGTTGCAGCTGCGCGCCTTCGCCTGGGCCTTTGCCAGCAAGCGCCGCCAGTTGGTTACGGCTCAGGGCAATGTCTTCGTCCAGCGCGTCGAGTTGACGATGGGTTTCCGGCAGCGGCGTTTCGGCTTGGCTGACGTCCAAGTGCGTGCCAATGCCCGCGTTCAGGCGTTTATTCGCCAGGTCGAGTATCTGCTGTTGCTGGGCCAGGGTGGCGGCAACAATATCGCGGTTGGCGTAATGCAACGACAGCTGGATATAAGCGTGCACCACGTTGTTTTGCAGTTCGAGCTGAGCCTGGCGTGCTTCGGCGACGCGCCTATGGGCCACGTCGACGGCGCGTTCGCTGGCATTACTGTCACGCCCCCACAGGTCGAGGGCGTAGCTCAGGCCCAGCGAAGCATTGTTGTCCCAGGTCGTTGCGCCGCTCAATTCGCCGGGGCCGTAAAACTGATCTTTCGGCCAGTTGTGGCGTTTGAGCGTGGTGTCGCTGTTGACCTGCAACGACTCCGCCGACTCGGCAACCCCGGCCATGGCCTGTGCTTCGCGCACCCGCGCGGCGGCCATGGCGATGCTTGGGCTGTTGTGAGTCGCGAGGTCGACCCAGCGGTTCAATTGCGGGTCGCCGTAGGCTTGCCACCATTGGCGGGTGGGCCAATGCGCGTCGCTGGCGGCGCTCTGGATGGCTGCATCGGTGGCCAGTTGGTCGGCGTTGAGCGCCTGGCCTTGGGGGGCGATTCCTCCGGTTCCGATGCAGCCGCTGATTGCTAACGATAAGGCCCAAACACTGAGAGTCTTCAGCTCTCTGCTGATGCGACGCGGCACGGCAAGCGAATTCCTGAGAGGGTGAGGCGGGGAAAGTGGCGCAATTCTAGGCGGCGGCATGCACGACGATAAGCTGGCATTCCTGTGAATCTTTGTTACCGTTCACGCGATAATCCGTTGGTAGGGATCACTGGACGGTGCAACTTTCTGTCACAATTTGTCATCTCCCCTGAGAACTCTCCATGGACACTTTGCAAAACATGCGCGCTTTCAGTTGCGTGGCCGAAGCGGGCAGCTTCACCGCCGCCGCCGTGCAACTGGACACCACCACCGCCAACGTCTCGCGCGCGGTCTCCAACCTTGAGGCCCATCTGCAAACCCGCTTGCTCAACCGCACCACCCGCCGTATCGCGCTGACCGAAGCCGGCAAACGTTATTTGCTGCGCTGCGAACAAATCCTCGCCTACGTCGAGGAAGCCGAGGCCGAAGCCAGCGATGCACACGCCCGCCCCGCCGGGCAGTTGAAAGTGCACACCATGACCGGCATCGGCCAGCATTTTGTGATCGACGCAATTGCCCGCTACCGCCGCACCCACCCCGACGTAACCTTCGACCTGACCCTGGCCAACCGCGTGCCGGACCTGCTCGACGAGGGCTACGACGTGTCCATCGTGCTGGCCAGCGAGCTGCCGGACTCGGGTTTTGTGTCGCAACGCCTGGGCATCACCTACAGCATCGCATGCGCCTCGCCGGATTACGTCAAAGCCAAAGGTTGCGCGCAACGGCCACAGGATTTGCTCAACCATGCCTGCCTGCGCCTGGTGAGCCCGGTTATTCAACTGGATAAATGGACGTTCAATGGCCCTGAAGGCCAGGAAAGTGTGGCGATTAATACCTCGCCGTTTCTGGTCAACTCGGCCGACGCGATGAAAACTGCGATCACCAGCGGCATGGGCGTCGGCCTGCTGCCGGTGTATGCGGCCATCGAAGGCCTGCGCAACGGCACGCTGGTGCGGGTGATGCCGACTTATCGTTCGCAAGAGCTGAATTTGTACGCCATCTACCCATCGCGCCAGTATTTGGATGCGAAGATCAAGACGTGGGTGGAATACCTGCGCGGTTCGTTGCCAGAGATTCTGGCGGCGCATCAGGCAGAGTTGGTGGCGTACGAATTGAGCGGCAGCCTGAGCGGCGCGCGCCTGGCGAACTGACGGGGCAGGCCAGACAGCCAAAACCCGCTCAACTGTGGGAGCGGGCTTGCTCGCGATGGCGGTGGGTCAGTCACCTCATGTATCACCTGTAAAACTGCTATCGGGAGCAAGCCCCCTCCCACAAGAAAAGCAAAAAAAGCAGAGCGGCGCACGCCTGGCGAACTGACGGGGCAGGCCAGACAGCCGAACTGTGGGAGCGGGCTTGCTCGCGATGGCGTTGGGTCAGTCAACTCATGTATCAACTGTGAAACTGCTATCGGGAGCAAGCCCCCTCCCACAGAAAGCAAAAAAAGCAGATCTGCCGTGTATGCAAAACTCGCCTTTGATCTGCTTCAACCACTCAGGTCGGCTTTCAGGCCGCCGTGCTCTTGCTTTTGATCTGAGAAGCGCCCCGTTAAACCACGATGGCCGCCCCCCACTCACATTGTTTATTGCATTTCTTTAGTTAGAACGGGTTACGACTGACCCTCGCGGTCACGCAAGCCCAGCAGATACAACACCCCATCCAGCCC
>NZ_VUAZ01000007.1 GCF_009296165.1 Pseudomonas kitaguniensis
TCCCACAGTTGGACCGGGTGCAGCCTTGGAACAGGGTCAAACTTTGAGGGTTTGTCCCTCCCACAGTTGGACCGGGTGCAGCTTTGAAACAGGTTCAAACTTTGAGGGCTTGCCCCTCCCACAGTTGGACCGGGTGCAGCTTTGGAACAGGTTCAAACTTTGAGGGCTTGCCCTTCCCACAGTTGGACCGGGTGCAGCTTTGGAACAGGGTCAAACTTTGAGGGCTTGCCCTTCCCGCAGTTGGACCGGGTATAGCTTTGGAACACGGTCAAACTGTGGGAGCGGGCTTGCTCGCGATGAGGCCCTCAAAACCCCTGCAAAACCCAAAAAAAAGCCCCCACCCAGCCCACTGCGGATAGGGGACGCAATGGGCTGAATGAGGGCTTCTTGTACGACTGCTTTATTGCGCGATAGTTTTCACCGACACGCCACGTTCTATCGGCGTGGAGCGCCCGTAAATATCTTCAAAACGCTCGATGTCGTCTTCGCCCAGGTAGCTGCCCGATTGCACTTCGATGATCTCCAGCGGGATCTTGCCCGGGTTGCGCAGGCGGTGCACCGAGGCGATCGGGATGTAGGTGCTCTGGTTTTCGCAGAGCAGGAACACGTTCTCGTCACAGGTGACTTCGGCAGTGCCGCTGACCACAATCCAGTGCTCGGCGCGGTGGTGGTGCATCTGCAGCGACAGGCACGCGCCCGGTTTGACCGAGATGTGCTTGACCTGGAAACGCCCGCCCATGTCCACCGAGTCGTACGAGCCCCACGGGCGGTAAACTTCGCAGTGGTTCTGGGTTTCGTTGCGGCCCTGCTCGTTGAGGGTCGACACCATCTGCTTGACGCCCTGAACCTTGTCCTTGTGGGCAATCATCATCGCGTCCTTGGTTTCCACCACCACGATGTTGTCCAGGCCGATCACCGACACCAGTTTGCCGTTGCCGTGGATCATGCAATTGCGGCTGTCCTGGATCACCACGTCGCCTTTGCTGACGTTACCGTTGACGTCTTTATCGTTGACCGCCCACAGCGACGCCCAGCAACCGACGTCGCTCCAGCCTGCACTCAGCGGCACCACGCAGGCGCGCTGGGTTTTTTCCATCACGGCGTAGTCGATGGAGTTGTCCGGGCAGCAAGCGAAAGTCGCTTCGTCGAAGGTGATGGTGTCGGCATCCTGCTCGCTGCGTTCCAGGGTCAGTACGCAAGTGTCGTAGATGTCCGGCTCGTGCTTTTTCAGCTCTTCAAGGAAGCGGCTGGCGCGGAACAGGAACATGCCGCTGTTCCAGAAATAGCCGCCGCTTTTGACGAACTCGATGGCGCGTTTTTCATTCGGTTTTTCAACAAACTGCTCAACCCGGCTGACGCCTTCGGGCAGCAGCGAATCGTTGCTCGACTTGATGTAGCCGTAACCGGTTTCAGGGCGGGTCGCCGGCACGCCGAACAGCACCATTTCGCCACGCTCGGCCGCTACAGTGGCCAGCGCCAGTGCGCGTTGCAGGGCTTTCTGGTCGTCCAGCACGTGGTCGGCAGGCAGCACCAACATCAGTTCGTCGCGGCCTTCGTTAACCAGCATCATCGCGGTCAGGGCCACGGCCGGCGCGGTGTTGCGGCCGAACGGTTCCATCAGGATGCGCTGGGCTTCGAGCTTGCGGGCGCTCAGTTGCTCGTTGACGATAAAGCGGTGGTCCTTGTTGCACACCACGATCGGGGTGTCCATGCCTTCGAACACCAGGCGCTCCAGAGTTTGCTGGAACAGCGTGTGCTCGCCGGTCAGGGCCAGGAATTGCTTCGGGAACTGTTTACGCGAAAGCGGCCAAAGACGTGAGCCACTACCACCGGAAAGGATTACTGGGATCATGTGTTTCTCCTTGAAACGATATGAGTCAGAGCTACGAAGGTTTGTCGTTTCACTCTTGTATTTGTCTCGGTCCTTGTGGGAGCTGGCTTGCCTGCGATGCAGGCGACTCGGTCTGTCAGTGACACCGAGGTGATGCCATCGCGGGCAAGCCCGGCTCCCACAGGGAAATAATCAGCGGGTCGACACGGGGCGTTTTACCCAGACTGGCGAGATGCTCGAACCCGAGCCGGTCACATACAGCACCGCCGCTTCACCACGTTCCAACGCAACCGGCTTCACATCGCCGACTTTCTTGTCACCGTCGTACAACGCCAGGCTGACCTTCACCGGGTTGATTTCGCGTTCGCCACGGCCTTTGGCAGCCACGGACTTGACCACGTCGGTTTTGCCGTCGGCGGTTTTCAGGGTCAGCGCCTTGTCACTCAGGTTTTGCACGCGCACCAGGGATTTTTGCTTGTTCTTGAACGGCGGTTCTTCGATCAACTGTGGCTGGCCACTGCCGTTATTCACCAGCGTGTAGTAATGGTCGGCGGCGAGTTTGACCGGCACGGTCTGGCTGCCCAGCTTGGCGCTGTAGTCACCGCCCGGCATAAAGCTGAAGTCGCTGCTGGCCAACGGTGCCACTTCGCTCAGGTTGGTGCTGCCAACGGTGGCGCTGACTTCCTGGTTGCTAGCGTTGTACACGCGCACGAAGCTTGAGCCTTTGGGGGCGACAGGGCCGTACAGGGCGGCGTCGCCGGCGAAGGCGGACATTGAAGCAACGCTGATACCGGCAGCCAGGGCCAGAGTCTTGGCGAGACGACGAGGAGTTGTAGTGAAAGTCATGTGAGTTACCTCTCTTTCAGTTTTGCGCCCGGTCGGGCGTCTCGGATTTTTGCTGGTTAATTGGGGTGTTGCTTGCCATGTTCTGGTGACGTGAACCGGCTTGTTTAAGCTGTGCAACCCACTGCGGGTCGGCATCGCCGATTTCGTTGTCCACCGGCAGATAACGTTCAGGAAACTCCCAGATCAGCACCTGTGGCGGGCTGTTCTTGAAGTCGTCGCTGTTCAGGTAGCTGAGCATCGGCAGGATCGGCCCGTGGCCGTCTTCGGAGTAGTTGATAACGTCGCTGTGCAAGGCTTGCTTGAGCGCGCCGACGAAGTTCCAGTTGGGGTTGGCGCTGTAGCTGGTGCCCACCAGTGCCACCGGGGTTTCGCTGTCGCTGAACAGCGCTTCGTCGCCTTTGTTTTCGGCCAGGTGCGTGACGCGTTTTTGCAGCGGCTCTTTGGGCGGCATCAGGTTTTCAAACAGCGGGTCCAGCGGCAGGAACAACCGCAGGTCGCCCTTGTGTGGCTCGGTTTTCTCGGCTTCGGTGACGAAGCGCTGCGGCGCGCCGCTGAGCGGGGTTTTGTCGGCAATGGTTTTAGCCAACTGCTTGGCGGCGATTTCGGCGCCGTCAGGCGTCCAGTGGGTGTCGGTGCGCAGGAACACTTGCGTGCCGCCCAGCTTGGCCTGTTGCAACGGGCCGAGCAGGTCGGGGGCGATGATCTTGTCGGCCGCCACGCGGGCGTGGAAGTCCTGGTACAGGTTGGCGTGGATGCTCGCCGGTTTTACTTCGCCCAAGTGCTCCGGGTACAGGCGCACCTTGGCCGGCACAATCGCCATCACCAGTTGAATACCTTTGGCCTTGAGCGTCTGGCGCACGCCTTCGACCAGCGCGTAATTGCCCTCAAGGTTCTGGTCTTCATTGACGGCGGGGTTGAACTCCTCGTCGCTGTACAACCAGTGATCGCGGCCCAGCACCACGCCGGCGCGGCCTTCATTGAACAGCTTGTAGTCCAGCGCGGCCCAGAGGTTGGTGCCCAGGCGTTTGATCGGGAACGCGTCGTCGTAGTGCGTCTCGACGGCTTTGCTCCAGCGCCCGTTGAGCACCGTCGCGTCGGCGTTGGTGCTGAAACCCATGAAGCTGCGCAGCGACCAGGCGCCCAGCGCCAACAGCACCAGCATGAACAGGCTGACATAGAGCACGCGTAATGAACGAGTCATGGCAGGCCCCTCAGAATTGGAAGTAAAGGAACGGCGAGAAACTCTGCGCCGACAGTTTCAGAATCGAGGCCACGAACAGCAGCAGCACCGCCGCGCGCATTGCGTAGCGTGGCCAGTCAGCCGCCCAGTAGGCCGGTTGCACGGTGGCGTCTGTGCCCACCGTGAAACCTGGCTGGTGGATGCTGCCGGGGTTGTCGCCCGGCACCGCCTTGATCAGGCTCGGGTCGGCCGGTTTGCGCTTCTCGGCAGGGCGGTTGGTGTAGAAATCGCGCAGGCCGAAGAACGCCAATGTGGCGTACGCCACCACCAGAGTCGCGACTTGCAGGCCGGTGAGGTTGGCGCGGTTGAGTTCCGACAGCGACCACTCGCCAAAGCTGAACATCGCGCCGTACATGCGGCCGGCGACGTGCAGGTTTTCGGAGCGGAAGATTACCCAGCCCATCACCACCAGCAGGAAGGTGAAGGCCCAGCGCACCACGTTGAAGCTGCGCGGCGCGGTGTTCAGGCCGATGGCTTTTTCAATCGCCAGCCACATGCCGTGCCAGGCACCCCAGACGATGTAGGTGATGTTCGCACCGTGCCACAAACCGCCGAGCAGCATGGTCAGGAACAGGTTGCGGTAAGTGGTGAGCGTGCCTTTACGGTTGCCGCCCAGCGTGATGTACAGGTAGTCCCGCAACCAGGTCGACAGGCTGATGTGCCAGCGGCGCCAGAACTCGGTGATCGACTGGCTGATGTACGGCTGTTTGAAGTTTTCCATGAAGCGAAAACCCATCATCAAGCCCAAACCGATGGCCATGTCGCTGTAGCCGGAGAAGTCGAAGTAGAGCTGCGCGGTGTACGCCAGCGCGCCGAGCCAGGCGTCACCGGTGGTGGGGTTTTGCAGGGCAAAGCAGTGGTCGGCGACCACCGCCAGGGTGTCGGCGATAAATACCTTCTTGATGAAACCCTGCATGAACCGCGTGCAGCCCTCGGAGAACTTGTCGAGGGTGTGCGTGCGGTTGTTGAACTGGTCGGCCAGGTCGCGAAAGCGCAACACAGGGCCGGCGATCAAGTGCGGGAAAATCGCCACGAACGCCGCAAAGTCGATGAGGTTGCGGGTGGCCGGGGTGTCGCCGCGGTACACGTCGATGATGTAGCTGATGGACTCGAAGATGTAGAACGAGATACCGATCGGCAACAGCACGTGGGTGAGAATAAACGGCTCAAGGCCTGCCGACTTCATCATCAGGTTGATGCTGTCGACACCGAAGTTGGCGTACTTGAAGTAGCCGAGGATGCACAGGTCGACCGCCACGCCCAGCAGCAGCCAGCGCTGCGCCGGCTTGGTGCGCACGCCGGCCGCACCGACCTTGAGGCCGATCCAGTAATTCCACAGCGTGACGGCGGCGAACAGCGCCAAAAAGTCCACTCGCCACCAGGCGTAGAACACGTAGCTGGCAATCAGCAGCAGCAGGTTGCGATAGCGTTGCCCGCTTAAATAGTACAAGCCGAGAAAGATCGGCAAGAACAAAAACAGGAACACATTGGACGAGAAAACCATCCCGATCTCTCCATGTTTAACCAACAGTCAAGGGCCGCAGCCCCCCCAAACCCCCCCACGATTTCGCGGGAGGGCGGTACAACATTTCCACTGACAAAACCGGTTCAAGCGGTGGGAGGTGGCTTGCTCCCGATAGCGGTGTGGCATTCAACACAGAGGGCGACTGTTACACCGTCATCGGGAGCAAGCCCCCTCCCACATTTGAACCCGGTTTCGTCCGCTGGATTTTCAGCTGCCTTTGTTGCCCTTCTCGTGCGTCGGGTCGTAGACCTTGGTCAGGTCACCCCCAAGCCGGAAGGTCTTGAACGGTTGCATCGCGTGCTTGCGTTCGATCACGTCCGGGGCGCAGGTGTAGAGGGTGCAGAAGGGTTCCAGCCAGGCAAATTTCATGTCTTGCTTGAGGTCCTTCATGTCCTGCTCTTTGCCGTTCTTCTGCTCGAAAATTTCCGGGTCTTTCACCCCGGCCAGCACTTTTTCGCCGAGGCGTTTGAGCGCGCTGTTGTTTTCCTGGCGCAAATCAACACCGTTGACCAGCGCGAAACTGGCGATCATCGACAGCGGCGGCAGGGCGTAGTTGTGGTACGACAAAGCGCGTTGCTGACGCTTCAATTCGTTCGGCAAAAAGCCCTGGGCGTCGACCTGGTTGGCGCCGACCTTGTATTCCTTCACCGCCCAGTCAAACAGGTCGCGGCGGTTGGTGGCGACGGACGTGGCCATCACCGACCAGGCGGCCCAGTAAGAGTGGTTGTTGGTTTTTTCCAGCGGCAGGTTGTCCCAGTCGCTGACCACCTGATCCGCCATTTTGCTGAACCAGCCCTCGATCAACTGCGACTCTTGCTGGTGGTTGGCCAGCGGGTGGGAGTCGGAGAACTTCAGGCGTACATAGGCCGAGGCCATGCTGCCCAAGGCCCATTTGCGCATGGACTTGCCGGTGTGGTTGAAGTCTTTGGACATCAACGCATCCGCCTTGGCCCAACTGGTCAGCCAGTTCAAGGTGCATTCCAGTTGCTCCGGGCGGCCGTCGCGCATGAACTGCATCACGCGCTTGCTGGTGTCTTTTTCCAGCGTGGTGATGTCGGCGGTGCTGTCGCGAAAGGCTTTTTCGGATTGCACGTTCAGGGTCGAGCGCGCCTTGTCGGAGCCTTCGTACTTGCTGCGAAATTGCAGCGAGCCGGTGTAGGGCGCGGGCATGGCGCCGCAGTCATTCTTGAAATCACCGGTCTTGAACGCCTCGATCGGGGCCATATAGCCCTGTGGCGGACGCAGTGGGGCGGCGGCGTTAACGGAGCCGGCGAAGATCGCCATGCCCAGCAGCGTTGGAATCAATAACTTCTGCATAGGTAACCTCATTGCCCAAGTTGAGCGGTCTGTTGACCACGGCTCGGGAATACGTTGCGTGTGCAAATTTTCGCTTCAACCTTCTGCGCGGCCTGGCCCGCTTCCGGGCCTTGCACTTCCACGGCCAGCAAGTTCTGCGAGGCCCAGTCTTCATCAGTGCGCAGTTCGAAGGCGAAACGCCCGTCTGTATCGGATGTTTCGGGTTTTTCGATTTTGATGTCCTCGTGGCGACCGTTCATGTACCAGAGGGTGGCTTGCAGGGTTTTCACCGACGGGTCGGCGAAGCGGATGTCTACCTGGTGACTGCTGTTACGCAGGTCTTTGTTCGAACTGTTAACCAGCAATTCGTTCTTGCCGGGTTTAAGCGTGGTGCTGGCGCTCATCTGCGCGGTTTTGCCTTCGCAGCCGTTGTCGAGCAGCGACATCATCTGGCGGTAGATGGTCTCTTGGTCGAGGCGATACAGCGGCGAGAATTCCCAGATCAGAATTTTCGGCGGGCTTTTCTGGAACTCCTCGCTGCCCAGGTACTGGATCATCGAGCCCTCAAGGCCACCGCCAGGGAAGGCCACGTTGAGGATGTCGGCACCGATTTCCTGTTCAAGAAAGCCGGCGAAGTTGTAGTTCTTGCCGCTGTGGCTGGTCCCGACCAACGTGATCTGCGGGTTGCCCGTATCACCGAACAGGTCGCCATCACCGGCCTCGCCCTTGGGCTCGGTGGTGAACTGGTCCATGTACTGGATGGCGTAGCTGGTGCCGCAGAGTTGCCCGGCCATGTTGTGCAGGGTGCCGGTCTTGCCCATGCGCCCGGAGCGTTTGGTTTCGAACTCACGTTGGGGGATGTCGGCAAATTCAGGCATCGCACGCACTTTGGCGCCGACGATTTTTGCCGTGCGCTGGGCGCCGTAGGGTGTCCAGTGTTGGTCGCCACGGAAGTAAAAATCGTGCGCGGGCAATTCGTCCGGCAGTTGCTCGTTGGTCAACGGCGAGAGGTCCGGCACCACGTAGCCCATCTTGGCGAAACGCCCGAGCATGGTCTTGTAGTTGCCCAGCGCCTTGTCGAAATCGAACGAGGCTTTTTCTTCCGGGTTGAGCTTGTTGCGGTTCACCAGGCCACGGGTCGCTGGTAGACCACGACCAGTTCGACACCCTTGGCCTTGAACGCGTCGTGCAGTTGTTGCATGCGCTTGTAGCCGGCGGGGCTGGTGTCGAATTCGGTGCGCAAGTCTTCTTGGGTACGGAACAGCCAATCGCCTTGCGCTTGCACCAGCGTGGTGAAGTTCTGCTGGTAACGCGTGGTGTAGTTCTTCGCGTCGTGCGCTGCCGGGCACAGGCTGCAGCATGGTTCGGCGCTGAAGGTCGGCGCCTTCACATCGTCGGCGCGTACACCTTGGCTGGCCGCCAGCAGGCCGAGAGTCAAGCCCGAAAGGCTGAGCAGTTTGATCATGTGTGGGTGCATAAGGGTCATCCTCAGTCCTGCATTTCGGTCTGGCGTTCGACAGGGTCGATCAGCACGGCTTTCTGCTGGCGCACCAGCAGGTCGAGAATTTCTTCCTGGCGATCACCAAGAATGCCGGAGAAGCTGATGCCGCTGGTTTTGCTCGGCGCCAGCATCGACACGCGGTACAGCTCGATGCTCAGCGGCGAATCAATCGACAGCGGCCCGCTGCCGTTCACCCGCCAGCTCACCGCCGACCACGATCAGCGACACTTTGGCGTCGAACGGGTCGAGCGCGATGTCGCGGTCGGTGTCGGTCAAGTCTTTGATGTGGCCGTACACGCCGGTCAAGCCGTTGGCCATCGAGGTGTTTTCGTACAGGCGAATGTTCACGCTGTTACGCACCCGAATGCCGTGGCGACGGTTGGCGATCACCTTGTTGCCCCACAGCAAGTTGTCACCGCTCTCATAGAGCGTGATGCCGTCGGTGTGGTTGCGGTAGAACTCGTTGTCGACGACGAGGTTATTCACGCTGTTACGGTCGAGTACCAGGCCCGAGAGCTTGTTGTCGTAGCTGCGGTTGTTGAAGATGAAACTGTCGTTCACCTCCCGGGAAATGATGATGCCGTGCTTCTTTTTCGTGCCGTACACGGTGTTGTCCGCGATGATCAGGCCGTGCGAACGGTCGTGCGGGTCAATGCCGTAGACGATGTTGTCTTTGTAGGTGTTGCCCTTAAGCACAAAGCCTGTGGTCTCGTAGCAGTAGAAGCCGTACCACATGTCCGAGAACTCGGAATCAATGATCCAGCCGGTCGGCTCGGCTCGTTTGAGCACCTTGGCCATGTTCGGCGTGTACTGGGAGATACTCACCCCGTACGACTTGCTGTTGGCGTAGCCGAAGCTGGCCATTTTGGTCTTGGAAATGTAGGTCTCGGTGCCGCCCCAGGCCAACAGGAACGGGCGAAATTCCTTGGGCGACTGGAAGGTCGCCGGGCCATTGGTTTTTTCGTTCCAGCCGGTGATTTTGGTGTCACGCACAAACAACTGGCCGTCGTTGATCAGGAACGCGCCGGCTTGCTGGGACAGGCGCAGCTCTTGGGTCTTGTTGTCGATGTCGAGGATGCCTTTGCGCCCGACCACGATCGGCAACTTGGCCAAAAACACCCCCGGCGAGGTTTCGCTGAGGTACTGCTTGGGCACTTTGCCGAGCAGGTCCTTGAGGTTCAGGTAGCCGTCGTCGACAAAGATCGCCTGGGGAATGCCGTGCTGGCGCACCACCCATTCAGCCATCTTGTTGTCGCCGCCGATAAAGTCCTTGAGCGCGTCTTCCTGCATCATGCGGCGGATGCTGACTTTGCCCACTTTGGTGCGCACAATCTTCTTTTCCATCGCTGCCGCGGTGTAGCCCGACAGGTCCGGCAGGCTTGGTTTGGCCATTTCCAGCGGCGCCGTCGGCGGGCTGGAAATGGTGTAGGTCTTGGCCTGTTGCAGCTCTTTGGCGATGGTCGGCGCCTTCACCGCCGCACCGTCGGCAAAGGCCGAAGTGCTGGCCAGCAGCATCGCCGCGACCAACAGGCTGACCGAGCCTTTGAGGGCTTGAGGGTTCATCGCGCAGGCTCCCATCAGAATTTCCAGACCACGTCGACAAACGCGCGGTGCATGTAGGAGTCGACGCCGCTGCCATACGCATCGCCCGGCTTGAACACGCCGGCACGCAAGCGCACCAGCGCCGACGGTTCGTCGACCGACTGGCTGAGCGCGGCTGGCAGCAGGCCTTTTTTGAAGTACTTGGTGACGACCAGGTCCATCTCTTGGCCTAAGTCTTTTTTGCCGTCTTCAAGCGGCAAAGACGTGCTGGAGAGGATCGCGCCGGTCACGTCATCGGTGTTGTTTTGCACCGCGTCCACACCGTTGCTGCCCACCGGCTTGTTGCCGTCCACGCGCCAGAACTTGTGGTACACCAGGCTTGCGTCGTAGTCCTCGCGCAACTGCCAGGACCCGAACAGGCTCATCGACTGCATGTTGTTCATTTCGCCGCGAAACGCTTCGCCGAAGCGGTGCACGCGCGATTGCGTGCCGGTCCAGTTCGAACGGTTGCTTTGCAGGCCGTTCTGCTCATATTCGGCGCTGGCGCGTGAATAGGCCGCGCCGACTTGCCACTGCGGGTCGAGGCGCAAGCGCACGCCGAGGTCGGTGGCCCAGCCACTCACATCATCGCTGCGCTTGGCGTTTGTCGGGCGGCTGCCGTCGGCGTTCAAGGCGTTGACCGTGTCGCGGTCGCCGCGCATGCCGGTGACGCTGGCCCAGTAGTTAACGGTATTGGTGTTGCGCCAGTTATAGGCGTCGCTGTTGGCTTCGATGCCGAGCCATGTCAGGTCGCCGTTTTCGCGCTTGTCCAACGGGTCGCTGGCCACGCCCGGTTCGGCATAGTCGAGCTTGCCGTCGTCATGCGTGTGGTGGCCGCGCAGGCCGACCCAGTTGCCCGGCGCCCACTGGTAAGCGGCGTCTGCGTAGAAGTGCTGACGGTCTTTATCGACCGGCGACAGTTCTTTGAGGTCGGTGCGGTATTCGCTGAAACGCTCGGCCGCGCCGACATTCGCCTTGAGCAGCGTGGTGTCGAAGGTCCAGTTGAGTGCTTCGATATTGGTGTCGCGCCATTGGCCGTCGTCGTTGCGCAGGCGTTGGCGACCCAGTTTGAGGATTTCGCCGGGGTAGGGCGTGAAGCCGCTGTAGCCAACCCAGAACTCGCGCAGGGCCAAGTAGTTTTTCTTGGTTTTGCGGTCGTCGTTGCTCGATTGCTCGGTGCTGTCATCGGAGGACTGTTGCAGGGTGTCGGTCTCGATGATGTCGCTGGAGGCTACCGCCTGGCCCATCGCGTAGGCGCTCCACGCGCCGCTCTCGCCGTAGACCCACGGGCGCAGGTCGAGGCCGATGCCGTTAACGTCGCCGCCTTTTTGCGTGCCGAGGTCGCGGTCATCTTCGGACTGCCCGGTGATTTTTACGTCGACGCCGAAGTTCTTGGTTTCGGTCAGCGCAGCCAGGGTCGGGCACGACCACAGCAGGGCAAAGGTCAGGCCGATACCGGCCTTGACGAATGGGTTGAGCTTCATAGGGATTCCTCGCCGTCTTCTTCTTGCAGGGCATGCAGTTGCAGCGTGTTCTGGGCCAGGCTGCCGCGCGCGGCCAGTTCCTGTTGCACCAGGCGTTGGCCTTCGGCGCGTTGCTCAGGCGTCAGCGGGGCTTCGAGTTGCGTGGCCAGCTCATTCGCCTCTGGCGTGTCCTGGGCTTTAGCCAATTGGCTAAAGACATAGGCGTTCAATGGGTTGGGCTGGGTGCCCTTGCCTTGGGAAAACAACTGCGCGATGGCGAAGTCGGCGCTGTTCTGGCCGTTGCGTGCAGCGGTCAGCAAGTGGTCGAGGGCTTTTTGCGAATAGACCTTGCCCAAGTAGCCACGGCGGTAGATCTGGCCGAGGTAATAATCGGCGGCGACTTCCTTGCCCACGGCTTTTTCGAAATGCGCTTCGGCCGCTTTGGCATCTGCCGGCACCCACTTGCCTTCGAAGTAGAGTTTGCCCAGCACCAGCTCGGCGCGCGGCTGGTCGGCGGCGCGGCCGTTGTCCAGGTACTTCATCATCTGGTCGACGTCGCCCAGTTCCGGGAAGTCGTAGAGCAGTTGCGCCAGGCTGACCCAGGACGCCGGGTAGCCAGGGGCGATTTTTTCGAGCAGCGCCTGCGCGGTTTTTTCGTCGGTTTTGCCCAAGCTGGTATCACCCAATACACGCGCCACGCTGTCGACGCGTTGTGCGGTGACGGTGCCACGGCTGTAGCCGGCTTCCATCTGCTTGAGCAGTTCGGCTTGTTTTTCCGGCTCGGCTTTTTTCTGGTAGACCGTGGCCAGCTCGACGTAGCAGATGTCGGTGCTGTTCAGCGCGGCCTTGCAGATGCGCTCCACGTCATCCAGGTGCTGGTCGTAGGTGCCCTGAGTGCGATAGAGCAGCACTTGGGCCAGACCGGCTTCCGGGTAACCCGCTGCCTGCCATTGACTGATTTGCTGCTGGGCATTCACGTTCGGGAAGCTGTGCGGGTATTGCAGGTAGAGCATTGCCAGCGGGATCAGGGTATTGCCTTCGCCATTGGCAAAAGCTTTTTTCAGCAAGCCCTCGGCTTCGTGCTGCTCGGCCTCGGTGGCGCCCGGTTTGGCCACCAACAGGCGGCCCAGGCGTGCCTGTGCACGCGGCGAAGTATCGGCGGCCGCGCGGTAAGTGGCTTCGGCCTGCTTGATCTGCGCCGGGTCGCGGGTGCCGACCTGAATGTCGGCGAGGCCGACTTGGGCGTCGCTGTAGCCGAGGTTGGCGAGCTGCTGGTAATTCTGCTGCGCGGTCACCGTGTCGCCACGCTTCAAGGCTTCATTGGCCAGGCGCTGGTCGGGCAGGCCGGCGCAACCGGCGAGGCTGACGGCCAAGGCCAGCGCGCAGTACGCCGCGGCGAAGTGCGAGCGGCTCCGTGTGGGCGCTGGCTTGCCTGCGATGGCATCACCTCGGTGCATCTGAAAAACCGGGTCGCCTGCATCGCGGGCAAGCCCGGCTCCCACAGGGGGCAGTGCTATGGTTGAAATAGGGTTCACAGGCATGTCCTCGCTTACAGACCGTGAGCCATGGCTTTGTTGATCAGCCAGTTCAGGGACGGGCCACGGTCGCTGGTGACTTCTACCGGGCGACCGGCGTAGGTGCTGTCCAGCGGCGCATCGGGCTTGATCTGCACACGGATGTCGGAAGACAAGTCGGCGCTGTTCAGGCTGGTGCTGCTGACGATGGTGCCGGTGCGGGTCTGTTCTTCGTCGGCCACCTGGAAGTTAACCTGCGTGCCGGGGCGCACGTCGCCGAACTGGCGATAGGTGAAGCGTGCTTCAACCGTGGCCTGGCTGCCGCGTGGCACCAGTTGGAAGATTGCATCGCCCTTGCTGGCGTATTGGCCGTCGGCGACCAATTGTTGAGCGACCACGCAATCGCACGGCGAGGTCAGGGTGCCGGTCATTTGCTTGCCGAACAGTTCTTCAACCTTGGCCGGTTGCAGTTGGTCTTCGTCCAGATGGCCCTTGAGCACATCGAGCATGCTGGTGCTGAACGTGGCGAGTGGTGCGCCTTTGGCCGCTACCGAGTCACCTTTGAGCAGGCTTTGCACGGTGCCGTCGCGCGGCATGGTCACGTTTATGCCGGGTACGCTGACCAGGCCCGCCTGGGCGTGGCTGACGAAGTACATGCCGTACACCGATTTGAACACGAAACCGAACGCCGCCAGGCCCACCAAAAAGATCGCCAGGCTGAAGGTCACGGCGCGCAGGCGCCCGAACGCGGTCATGCCGCTGCCGCCATCCTTGACCTTGCGCGCCTTGGTGAAGTTGTCACGTTGCAGGGTGGCAAGCACGTCGCCCATCGACACGATGTCACCCGACAAATGCGAGGTGATCAAGTGGCGCAGGGTCGAGATGTCTTGCTGTTCGAGGTTCTGGAACTGGCAGCCGGTGCGGCCGTCCTGGCGGTTGTAAGAGCGAATCTGCAGCTCTACGTCCATCGCCAGGCCGAGGTTGTCGATGACGAATTGCAGGCGGCCCTTGTGCACTTCACCCACGGTCAACGGCTGGGTGGCGGTGAACGCCAGGCCGCCGGCGGAGAGGTCGATGACCCGCGCTTCGGTCGCTTTGCCGTCATTGCCGAAAAAGCGCAACTTGGCGGGGATTTTGACCCGCGCATGTTGGCGCTGGGCTTCGGATTCGTGGACTACGTTGGCGTTTACTTGGCTGTTCATCAGGGCATTCCTTAAGTTAATTCAGGCTTGGCAGGTCAGACCATCATCAGCAACACGGCAACAAAAATGCTGCCGGCGGAGAAGGTCATGGTCCGAGACGACCAGGTGTTGAACCAACGTTGAAAGCTGGCCAAATCGCGGGTCAGTTTGGTGTCCTGGCGGGTCCAGGACTGTTGATCAAGGCGGAAGAACACGTAGATTTTCACCAGTGCGCCCATGATCTGGTTGTAATACAGAATCACCGGGTACGCCGGGCCGATCGTGTGGCCGGAGCACGACAGCAACAGGGTCAGAATCAGGCGGGTGATGCCGATCCACAGCAGGTACGCGAGGATGAAGGCGCCGCCGTATTTGAAGGTGGCGATGATCGCCACGGTCAGGCCGAGCAGCGAGGTCCACATCGACACGCGCTGGTCGAACAGCACGATGCTGGTGAACACACCGAGGCGGCGAACACCCAGGCCGAGGGCGCGGGAGTTCTGGCGCAGGTTGTTGCCGTACCAGCGAAACATCAGTTTGCGGCTGGCCTTGATAAAGCTCTTTTCCGGCGGGTGTTCCACGGTGTTGATCGCGGCGTCCGGCACGTAGAAGGTGTCGTAGCCGAGGCGCATCAAGCTGAACCAGCTGGACTTGTCATCGCCGGTCAAAAACTTGAAGCGGCCCAGGCGCCAGTGTTGCAGCGAGTCGCTTTCCACGTCGGCGATAAAACCCGGGTCGGTGACCACGCTGGCACGGAACACCGACATGCGCCCGGTCATGGTCAGCACGCGTTTGGACAAGGCCATGGAGCACATGTTGATGTGGCGTTGGGCGAAGCGCAGCTTGTGCCATTCGCTCATGATGTAGCCGCCGCGCACTTCGCAGAACTCGTTGGTGGTCAGGCCGCCGACATTGCCGAACAGCTGGAACCACGGCACGGTTTTGCGCACCACGCCTTCGGCGAGCACGGTATCGCCGTCGATCACCGCAACCACCGCGCGGTCATCCGGCAGGTGGCGGGAGATGGCGCGGAAACCGAAGGCCAGGCCATCGCGCTTGCCGGTGCCGGCGATACGCACGAAGTCGAGCTTCACGTGTTCCGGCGGGTTCATGCGTTCCCACAAGCTCTTCACCAGCAGCTCATCGGACATTTCCACCAGCGAGCAGACCACGGTGGTGGGGAAGCCGCATTCGATGGCTTCGCGAATCACCGAGCTGTAGACCTGCGCGGTGGTCAACGCATCAATCCTGAAGCTGGTGACCATCAGGAACACATGCGAGGGGTCGGCGGCCTTGCCCAGCTTGCGCACTTTGCGCCGCAAGTGGGGGTAGACCACGTACAGGAACAGCATGCCGCGAAAGAAGTGCGTAGCACCCATCGAGTAGCGCCAGATACCCACGGCGCCAATCAGGAAGATAAAATTCTTCGACTCGGCGTCGAACGTACTCGCCGGCAACAGCAAGGCGAGTCCCATCAGCAGGCTCAAAAACAATAGCCAGCCTGCCGACTGTAAAAGTAGGTGTTTTAACTTGGACATGAGCGTCATCCGAAGGTGGTGAAAGCGGCTAGTTACAAGCCGCAAGCCGCAAGCTGCAATTGGCGGTGCTTTTACTCGCAGCTTGCAGCTCGAAACTTGCCGCTGCTCTTCCGTTACCAGCAAATGCCTTCGGTGCGGCCAGTCACGCTGGTGGCCTTGGACATGAAGCCCACCAGGTCGACCACTTGCTTGCCGTGCGGTGCGTTATGCGCCAGGGCACGGAATTTCTCGTCGCGGTTGCCAAGGATGATCACGTCGGAGTTGTTGATCACGGCGTCGAAGTCCGAGTTGAGCAGGGACGACACGTGCGGGATCTTGCCTTCGATGTAGTCTTTGTTCGCGCCGTGCACGCGGGCATATTCGACGTTGCTGTCGTAGATGCTCAGGTCGTAACCCTTGCCAATGAGCATTTCCGCCAGCTCGACCAATGGGCTTTCGCGCAGGTCATCGGTGCCGGCCTTGAAGCTCAGGCCCAGCAGCGCGACTTTGCGTTTGTCGTGGCTTTCGACGATGTCGAAGGCGTTCTGCAC
The DNA here is from genome assembly GCF_009296165.1 of Pseudomonas kitaguniensis. GTDB lineage: Bacteria > Pseudomonadota > Gammaproteobacteria > Pseudomonadales > Pseudomonadaceae > Aquipseudomonas > Aquipseudomonas kitaguniensis. Next base: position 16,047 of record NZ_VUAZ01000007.1, read on the forward strand.
TTGCGACTCGTTGCTGCGCATCAGCGAGTTGAGCAGCGGCGCTTCCACGTCCAGCGAACCTGCGCGGTAGGTCAGGGCACGCACGTCTTTTGGCAGGCACGAGCCGCCGAACGCAAAGCCTGGGCGCATGTAGTACTGGGACAGGTTGAGGGTTTTGTCCTGGCAGACCACTTCCATCACTTCGCGACCATCGACGCCGACCGCTTTGGCGATGTTGCCGATCTCGTTGGCGAAGGTGACTTTGGTGGCGTGCCACACGTTGCAGGTGTACTTGATCATTTCGGCGACCGCGATGTCCTTGCGGATGATCGGTGCGTCGAGTTCCTCGTACAGCGACTGCAAGACATCGCCGGAGGCTTTGTCGAACTCGCCGATGACGGTCATTGGCGGCAGGTCGTAGTCGGCGATGGCGGTGGATTCACGCAGGAATTCCGGGTTGACCGCAACGCCGAAGTCGACACCGGCTTTTTTGCCGGAGCAGTCTTCGAGGATCGGGATCACCACATTGGCCACGGTGCCGGGCAGCACGGTGCTGCGCACTACCACGGTGTGGCGGGTGGTTTTGTCACGCAGCACAAAACCGATCTCGCGGCACACCGCTTCGATGTAATCGAGTTCCAGGTCGCCGTTTTTCTTGCTCGGCGTACCGACGCAAATCATCGACAGGTCAGTATCACGGATCGCGTCGGCGAAGTTGGTAGTGCCACGCAGTCGACCGGTTTCGATACCTTGGCTCAACAGTTCGCCCAAACCCGGTTCAACGATGGGCGATTTGCCTGCATTGATCAGGTCGATCTTATCCTTTGAGATGTCCACGCCGACCACTTCATGGCCCCGTGCAGACAGGCAACCGGCACAGACTGCGCCAACGTAACCCAAACCAAATATGCTGATGCGCATCGCATTTACCTCAATATTAATCATGCCAATTAGATGGCCGGAGTTCATGTTTGCAAACGTCACTGTTATCGCGAAGTTAGGCGAATAGACGCCTACTTACTGCGAAACGGCAGGTTAAATAACGAGTGACTAACAATGGCACTCAAGTTGTGCGCAACGTGGCCTTGTAATTGGGGCTTGCCCTGGAATGCAGCCAGTCTTCATGGGAGAAGGGCCTGACGCCAGTGCCGCAGGGTATTGATAAAGGTTATAAGCCTTTTATTATCAATGCCTTGGGTTGTCCCACTGACACATTCAGGTAAGCTCGGCCTTGGCCTTATAGTGTGTGGCAAATCATCCTTGTCGCCGCTCTTAACTATTCAATGGACAGGTGACCTGTGAGTCAAAGTTTAGCCGTGGCAACTTTGCTACTTCCGCTGGTCTTCAGGTAAGCCTTCTCTTACAGCAACAGAGAATTTCGCTACCGGTGGTATGAGCGGCGGTTCAGGATGAAGTTCCTGGCCACTCATCCTGTTTGCGTAAATTTCTTGAAATATTAGAAAAGATGGCACTGGTATTATATTGATAGTACCGTCTACTTGAACCCGTAGTTATAGGGAGTTGATGCGAAGAGATGGTTTTGTGCCACTACTGTTTTGAACATCCGGTGCCACTACGAAAAAAAATGAGAATTGTCGAATGAAATTTTTTTCATAAAGACGTACGGACGGTTTTCTTGCGTCAGATAAATGACGACCGGAGGGAGGCACGCGGATAAAACTGTGGGAGGGGGCTTGCTCCCGATAGCGGTGTTTAAGTCATAGATGCTTCGACTGACCCACCGCTATCGGGAGCAAGCCCCCTCCCACAGTTGACCTCAAGCAGCCTGAACAGCTGGGTATTGGAACGATCAATAGGCTGGGTATGGCGTTATTGGGGTGCGTGATCGCGCAAAAACACCAGGTTGTCCGGCTTGGACTGCTGCGCATCGAAGCGATAGCCCTGCACATCAAACTGCTTGAGCCTTGCCGGGTCGTTGATGCGTTCTTCAATCACAAAGCGGCTCATCATGCCCCGCGCCTTTTTGGCGTAGAAGCTGATGATCTTGTACTGGCCGTTTTTCAGGTCTTTGAACTCGGTGTTGATGATTCGCGCGTTCAGCGCCGTGCGCTTGACCGCCGAAAAGTACTCGTTGGACGCCAGGTTCAGCAGCAGGTCGTCGCCTTGTTCGGCGAGTGCTTCGTTAAGCCATTCGCTGATGCGCGTGCCCCAGAAGGCGTAGAGGTCTTTGCCGCGCGCGTTGGCGAGTTTGGTGCCCATCTCCAGCCGGTACGGCATCATCAGGTCCAATGGGCGCAGCAGGCCGTAGAGGCCCGAGAGCATGCGCAGGTGGTCCTGGGCGTAGTTGAAATCGGCGTCGCTGAAAGTCTCGGCATTCAGGCCGGTGTAAACGTCGCCTTTAAAGGCGAGCAGGGCTTGTTTGGCGTTGGCCGGGGTGAAATCCGGTGTCCAACTGCCGAAGCGTGCGGCATTCAGGCCGCCGATTTTGTCGGATACGTGCATCAGTTCGCTGATGTGCGCCGGGCTTAGTTGGCGCAGTTGCTCGATCAGTTCCCGGGAATGGTCCAGGTACTGCGGCTGGGTAAAGCGCTGGGTTACCGGCGGTGTCTCGAAGTCGAGGGTCTTGGCGGGGGAAATCACCATCAGCATGAAGTCGTCTCCTTTAATCGTGGGAGGATTCTAGGGGGTTGGGCGTTTTGACTCCACCTATGATGGCGATAGGCATGATCCGCTATGATGGGCGGTGACTCTGGAGAGGGAGACCCCGTGTGCGAATAGCGCTTTTATTGTCCGCGTGCCTGATAGGCTTGACCGCACACGCCGCCCCGGTGGATGTGGCCAGCCTGGACCGTGGCACCTGGCCCGAAAAACTCAGCAGCCCGGCGTTGTTCGACGTCGCCTCACGCGCCGAAATCCTGATGTTCGCGCACAGCCTGATTGCCAGCGAAAACCAGGACGAAGCCGCGCTCAAGCAACGCCTGGGCCTGAAGATCATCAACCTGGCCGCCATTGACGATTTGCGCCGCCAGCTCTGGCAGCGCCTGCTGGAAAACTACACGTTTGCCCAGCAAAGCTGCGAGGAAGACGCCTCGTTCTGTTACCTGGTCGAAAGCATGGATGACCTGCGTGAGCAGGCTGGCAAGTTCGCGCTCAGCGACGACTCCTTTTATATACGCTGGGCCGGGCCCAGCCATAACTTCCATGAGCGTTACCTGGACGAGCTGCTGCGCAAAGCCGCGCTGTTCCCGCAGATCAGCAGCGAAGTCGCGCGTTTCGGCGACCACGAGCGTAATGGCGAAGCCTTCAACGACCGCATGTTCCTGATGACCTTCGACGGCGGCCCGGCACCCGTCAGCGGCGCTACCGACTGGCTCACCGACTACCTGCGCAAACAAAAGACGAGCGCCATCTTTTTTGTGCTCGGCAGTAGCCTGCAAACCCGCGTCGAGCGCAGTTCTGCCGCGGATGTTCAGGCGCTGTATCAGGGCCAGTGCGTGGGCATACAGGGTTGGCAATACCGTTCGCACAGCCATTGGGTCGACTGGCAAAGCTCAATCACCCGCAGCGCATCGCTGGTGCAGAACCTGATGCCGGAAAACTACATGCCGCTGTTTCGCCCGCCTTACGGCCAGCGTCGCGCCGACAGCCAGGGGTTCTTTCAATCTCAAGGTTTGCAGGTGGCGTTGTGGGACATCGACTCCCAGGACGAACCGGGCAAACTCAAGGCCGATGAGGCGCAGGAGCGAGTGCTGACCTTGATGTTGCTGTGGCGCAAAGGTGTGATTGTGTTTCACGACACCCAAGACAAGGCGCGGGTAGCGTTGCCGATGTTATTGCAGGCAACGGCGCAAAGTGGGCTGGGTTGGCAGGACTGCCGGGAGGCGTTTCGCTGAAAAGCTCAAGTGCCCGGCCCTGCTGGGCATAAGGCGTTCAAGCGGTGATTTTTTGCGGCATTTCGATGCAGGCGGACTTCCGACTTTAACGGCGTGGCTGGCACTCGGCTAGTGCTATTCGTCATCCTGAAAAATAAACTTCAAAAAAACGTCAAAGTGCTTTTTTCTGTAATGCCTTTTGCGGTATTACGAAGTCAGACCGCCGAAACCTGCAACACAGGTGGCGTCTTCCAAGACTCCTCATGTGGGCACAACACTTGACGTCACTCAGGTGCTGTCGGTGGTCGAATCGAGGCGCAGCACCGCCCAGGTATTGCGTCGACTGGCTCCCACAAAGGTGACCGAGTATGGATGATCATGGACGTAACCCTTCTTCCGACCAGCCAATCCTTTATGTGCTTGATACCAACGTATTGATTCACGATCCAAACGCATTGCTTAACTTCGAAGAACACCACGTCGCCATCCCGATGATCGTGCTTGAGGAGCTCGACAAACTCAAAAGCGGGCACCACAGCGTTGCCGCCGAATGCCGCCAGGCCATCCGCCTGATCGACAAGACGCTGGGCGAAGCCTCGCCCGATGACGTTGAAGTGGGTGTACCGATCCAGCGCGGTAAAAGCGGGCCGAAGGGCTTGCTGTCGATTCTGATGAACAAGCGCAGCGAGCCCAACAGCCTGTTGCCGGAGAATCTGAACGACAACAAAATCATCAACCAATTGATCGACCTGCACGCACGCGACAAGGACTTGCGCCTCGTGCTGGTGACCAAAGACATCAATATGCGCCTCAAGGCACGAGCGTGTGGGATCGCTGCCGAGGACTACAGTACCGACCAACTGGTCGACGACGTGTCGATGCTTTCGCGTGGTTATCACACGGTGACCGGCTCGTTCTGGGACCTTGTGAGCAAGGTTGAAACCCGTCAAGACCACGGCCGCACCTGGCATCAGGTGCAATTGATCGACAACCTGCCTTCTGTGCACATCAATGAATTCATCATCGACGAACAGGGTTTTGTCGGCTGGATCAAAGAGATTCAGGTCGACAAGCTGCTGATTCTTGATCTGCACCAGGAACCCCTGTTGCATCAGGAAGCCTGGGGCCTGAAACCGCGTGACATCTACCAGAGCCTGGCGCTGTATGCGCTGCTCGACCCGGACATCCACTTGGTCAACCTGACGGGCGCTGCAGGTTCGGGGAAAACCATCCTCGCGCTGGCGGCCGCCATCGAGCAGACCATGGTGACCAAGCGCTATCGGCGCATCATCGCTACCCGCAGCGTGCAGGGCCTGGACCAGGAAATCGGTTTTCTGCCCGGCACCGAAGCGGAAAAAATGGAGCCGTGGTTGGGGGCGATCACCGACAACCTCGAAGCCTTGCACATGGATGACGAAAACACCCATGGCAGCGTCGATTACATCCTCAGCAAAGTGCCGTTGCAGTTTAAATCCCTCAACTACATCCGCGGTCGCAGCTTCCAGCAAAGCCTGATTTTGATCGATGAATGCCAGAACCTGACACCGCACCAGATGAAAACCATCATCACGCGTGCCGGCGCCGGTTCCAAAGTGGTGTGCCTGGGCAACCTGGCGCAAATCGACACCCCTTACCTGTCCGCGACCAGCTCCGGGCTTACGTACCTGACGGAACGCTTCAAAGACTTCCCGAACGGCGTGCACATTGCGCTGCAAGGGGTTCCTCGTTCGATTCTGGCTGAATACGCCGAGTCTCACTTGTAAGCGCAATGGGTGTAGGAGGGGGCTTGCTCCCGATGGCGGTGGCACGTTCAACGGCTCTGTTGACGGGCTGACCGCTATCGGGAGCAAGCCCCCTCCCACATTTATTGTGTGTTGGGTTTACAATCGGTGCTCCTGATCAGGAGTATTGCTGTGCTGACTCATCTCGATTCCCAAGGTCGCGCCCATATGGTCGACGTCACTGACAAAGCCGTGACGTTCCGTGAGGCCGTGGCCGAAGCGCGGGTGCGCATGCTGCCCGACACCCTGAAAATGATTGTCGACGGCGCCCATCCCAAGGGCGACGTGTTTGCCGTGGCGCGTATTGCCGGGATTCAGGCGGCTAAAAAAACCAGTGATCTGATCCCGCTGTGCCACCCGCTGATGCTCACCGGGGTCAAGGTTGAGCTGCGCGCCGAGGGCGTCGACGCGGTGCATATCCTGGCGCGCTGCAAACTCAGCGGCCAAACCGGTGTGGAGATGGAGGCACTCACCGCCGCCAGCGTCGCGGCGCTGACGATCTACGACATGTGCAAGGCGGTGGACCGTGGCATGACTATCGAAAGTATTCGCCTGCTGGAAAAACTCGGCGGTAAAAGTGGGCACTTCAAGGCGGATCAAGCATGAGCATCAACGTATTGTTTTTTGCGCGCTACGCCGAAGCGGTGGGCTTGGATTCACTGGAAGTCGAAGGCGACTTCGCGACAGTCGACGCGGTGCGCCTGGCGCTGGCCGGTGACCCCGGCTTTGAAGTGCTCAACGAGACGAGCCTGATGTGCGCGCGCAACCAGGAGTTGTGCGGCCTCGACGAGCCGTTGCAAGCCGGTGATGAAGTGGCGTTTTTCCCGCCTGTGACCGGAGGCTGACCATGGCCATTCGGGTGCAGGCCGAAGCGTTTGATCCCGGTGCCGAGCTGAATGCCATGCACGCAGCCAATGTTGGCGTGGGCGCGGTGGTGAGTTTTGTCGGTTATGTGCGCGACTTCAATGACGGCCACGAGGTGTCGGGGATGTTCCTTGAGCACTATCCCGGCATGACCGAAAAAGCCCTGGCCAAAATTGCCGTGGAAGCCCGGCAACGCTGGCCGCTGCTCAAGCTGAACGTGCTGCACCGTATTGGCGCGCTGGAGCCGGGCGAGCCCATCGTCTTCGTCGCCGCCGCCAGCGCGCATCGCCAGGCCGCGTTTGATGCCTGCGCGTTTGTGATGGACTACTTGAAGACCCGCGCGCCGTTCTGGAAGAAAGAAAACACCCCGCAAGGCCCGCATTGGGTTGAAGGGCGAGGCAGCGATCACGCTGCGGCAGACCGCTGGAAGTAAACACCTGACTAAAGGTGTATGGAGATCCAAATGTGGGAGCGGGCTTGCTCGCGAATGCGGTGTAACAGTCAGTACATCTTTAACTGACAGACCGCATTCGCGAGCAAGCCCGCTCCCACATTGTTTAACCGCATTTCAGCCTTTAAGGGCGTTTGCGCTCTACCGCTCGCAGCAAATGCGTCGACGGCGTTTCACAGCTGATCTTGCGCCCCAGCAGCGTCTCGATAGACGGCAACTGATACGAGTCATCTTCGCCGGCAAAGCTGATCGACACACCCGCAGCGCCTGCACGCCCGGTGCGGCCGATGCGGTGCACGTAGTCATCCGGCACTTCCGGCAGGGTGAAGTTGATCACGTGGCTGATGCCGTCGATGTGAATACCACGGCCAGCCACGTCAGTGGCGACCAGCACGCGAATCTTGCCTTCGCGAAAGCCTTCCAGCGTCTTGATGCGTTTGTGCTGCGGCACGTCGCCGGACAACTGCGCGGCGTTGACGCCATCACGCACCAGGCGTTCTTCAATGCGGCGCACTTCGTCCTTGCGGTTGGCAAAGACCATCACGCGTTCCCAGCCGTTGTCGGTGATCAGGTTGTAGAGCAGCTTGTACTTGTCGGCGCCGGCCACCGCGTAGATGTGCTGTTCGACGTTTTCACTGGCGACGTTCAGCGCTTCGATCTCGACGATGGACGGGTCGGTGGTCCATTGCTTGGCGAGGTTCATCACGTCTTCGGTAAAGGTCGCGGAGAACAGCAGCGTCTGGCGCTCGTCTTTCGGCGGGGTCTGGCGAATGATCTGACGCACTTGCGGGATGAAACCCATGTCGAGCATGCGGTCGGCTTCGTCCAGCACCATCACTTCGACCATGTCCAGGTGCACGTCGCCACGCTGGTTGAAGTCGAGCAGACGGCCAGGCGTTGCCACCAAAATGTCGCAATGGCGGGCTTCAAGGTGCTTGAGCTGCTTGTCGAAGTCCATGCCGCCGACGAACGTCATGACGTTGAGGCCGGTGTACTTGGTCAGGTCGGCGGCGTCTTTGGCGATCTGCACCACCAGCTCGCGGGTCGGGGCGATGATCAGCGCGCGCGGCTCACCCATGTAGCGTTCTTTGGGCGGCGGGGTTTGCAGCAGTTGGGTGATGATCGAAATCAGGAACGCGGCGGTCTTGCCGGTGCCGGTTTGGGCGCGGCCGATGGCGTCTTTACCTGCCAGCGTAAAGCCCAGCACTTGCGCCTGAATCGGCGTGCAGTAGGGGAAGCCGAGGTCCTGGATGGCGTGCATCAGTTCCGGGGCCAGTTTGAAGTCATGGAAGCGGGTTTTGCCTTCCAGCGGCTCGACGGCGAAGTCTTCGAGCTTCCACGCGGCCACGGGCGGTTTGGGTGCAGGCTCGCGACGCGGTGCCTTTGGCTGGGTAACTGGCGCGGCCTGTACCGGTTTTGCCTGTTCCGGCGCTGTCACCGGTGGTTTTTTCGGCGAGGCGGCACGCGCGGTCCGGTCGGGCTGATTACCGTCATTGCGGTTGCCGGGCATTGGGACAGGAGCACTGGGAACAGGCGCGAGCGGCTCAGCCTCGCTTTTGCCGAACATTTTCTTGAGTGCTTTGAGCACGGTGATCTCATTGTTTGGTTAAGGAATGTACGCCGGCCAGTGTAATGCAAGAATCGGGCGCGGCGTAGTGCGTTGGTCACACGGCTACATAATGTATGGATTTCAGCCCAGGCGAGCGGTCAACCACGCACCTATGTCGTGTATCTCTTGAGGTAACACTTCGTGGCCCATTGGGTATTCCTGCCATGTCACGGTGACACCACGGGTCTTCAAATGCTCAAAGGCGCTGCGGCCCATGGCGTTCTGTACCACGTCGTCGTGCTGGCCGTGCAGGCACAAGGCCGGAATGCGCTGCTGGCTGGCGGACAACTCCAGCTCGTCGTCGAAGGTTGGGGCGTAGGTGGAGAGGGCAATTACGCCACCGAGTTCGCCTTGCCATTTGATAAACGCGGTGTGGAACACCACGGCGCCGCCTTGTGAAAAGCCCGCCAGAAAAATCCGCGAGGCGTCTATTCCGCTGCTTTTTTGTTCTTTGATCAAATCCGTGAGCATTTTTGCCGACACGTCCAGCTCTTCCAGACTGATCGAGCGGGCCGGGCTCATGGCCTTGATGTCGTACCAGCTGGGCATCTCGTAACCGCCATTAATGGTCACCGGGCGGTTCGGCGCCTGGGGCAACACAAAGCGGGTGGTCAGTAGGGTGTCCTGCAACGCTTCAGCCACTGGCATAAAGTCGTAGCGATCGGCACCCAGGCCATGCAACCAGATTACGCAGGCGTCTGCGGGCTTGGCGGGCTGAAGAATCAAGGGTTCGGTCATGTCTGCTCCATAAATGTGCGTGCGCTCCGATTGGGTGCGTCGGAACAGTGCGCGACGGGTTGATCTGTTAAGAGAATGTCGCAAGGTTGTATGTTTTTCTATTGACCATGGGCTGAAACGGCTCAGTCAGCACTCTGGTACGGGGCTTGCTATGTGTAGGACGATGTCAGAACTGTCTGATGACGGTAACACTATCAGTGACTGCCGTTTATGGGATAGCCACTGTAATTACTGCGACGACTTCATGCCGCTTGACCCTAAAAAAAGCCAACACGGGTCGATACCGCCTCATAAGGGTGCGCTGGGGTTCGAGCTTCGACACAACAAGAGCAAATTGGAGGTTTGAATGAAGGTATTGAAATCCACCCTGGCCATCGTTACTGCGGCCGCCGTACTGGGTGTCAGTGGTTTTGCCCAAGCTGGCGCTACCCTTGACGCCGTGCAGAAGAAAGGCTTTGTGCAATGTGGCGTGAGTGACGGCCTGCCGGGTTTCTCGGTACCGGATGCCAGCGGCAAGATCCTCGGGATCGATGCTGACGTTTGCCGTGCCGTAGCTGCCGCCGTATTCGGTGACGCGACCAAGGTAAAATTCAGCCAGTTGAACGCCAAGGAGCGTTTCACCGCGCTTCAGTCCGGCGAAGTCGACATCCTGTCGCGTAACACCACCATGACCAGCTCTCGCGATGCGGGCATGGGCCTGAAATTCCCGGGCTTCATTACTTATTACGACGGCATCGGCTTCCTGGTTAACAACAAGCTGGGCGTCAAAAGTGCCAAGGAACTGGACGGTGCAACCATCTGCATCCAGGCCGGTACCACCACTGAGCTGAACGTTTCCGACTACTTCCGTGGCAACAACCTGAAGTACACCCCGATCACGTTCGACACCTCCGACGAAAGCGCCAAGTCGCTGGAATCCGGTCGTTGCGACGTGCTGACCTCCGACAAGTCCCAACTGTTTGCCCAGCGCAGCAAGTTGGCCTCGCCGAAGGACTACGTGGTTCTGCCGGAAACCATTTCCAAAGAACCTTTGGGCCCGGTCGTGCGTAACGGCGACGACGAGTGGCTGGCCATCGTGCGCTGGGTTGGCTACGCCATGCTCAACGCCGAAGAAGCCGGTATCACCTCGAAAAACGTTGAAGCTGAAGCCAAGTCCACCAAGAACCCGGACGTTGCTCGTCTGCTCGGTGCTGACGGCGAATACGGCAAAGACCTGAAAGTGAAAAAAGATTGGGTTGTACAGATCGTCAAGCAAGTCGGTAACTACGGTGAAGTGTTCGAGCGCAACCTGGGCAAGAGCACCCCGCTGGAAATCGACCGTGGCCTGAACGCACTGTGGAACAACGGCGGCATTCAATACGCACCACCTGTACGCTGATCGCTGATGGTTCAATCACCCGGTGGGCCAACCACCGGGTGATGTTCTGTTCCATTATTTCCGGGGCACTTCATGCAAAAACAAATCGGCGCACCAAAGCAGAAGCTCAGCTTCAGCGATCCCAAAGTGCGTGCGTGGCTCTTCCAGATCATCACCATTGTGGCGGTGATCTCGCTGGGCTGGTACCTCTTCGACAACACCCAGACCAACCTTCAACACCGGGGCATTACCTCGGGTTTCGACTTTCTTGAACGCAGTGCCGGGTTTGGCATCGCGCAACATTTGATCGACTACACCGAATCGGACAGCTACGCCCGGGTCTTTCTGATCGGGCTGCTCAACACCTTGCTGGTGACGGTGATCGGCGTCGTCCTGGCGACGCTTCTCGGGTTCATCATCGGCGTGGCGCGCCTGTCGCCGAACTGGATGATCAACAAGCTGGCGACCGTGTATGTGGAAGTTTTCCGCAACATTCCGCCCTTGCTGCAAATCCTGTTCTGGTACTTTGCCGTGTTCCTGACCATGCCGGGGCCGCGCAACAGCCATAACTTCGGCGACACCTTCTTTGTCAGCAGCCGCGGCCTGAACATGCCGGCAGCGCTCGCCGCTGACGGGTTTTGGCCGTTTGTGGTCAGCGTGGTGGTGGCGATTATCGCGATCGTGCTGATGACCCGCTGGGCCAATAAACGCTTTGAAGCGACGGGCGTACCGTTCCACAAATTCTGGGCGGGCCTTGCGCTGCTGGTGGTTATCCCGGCGCTGTGCGCGTTGATTTTCGGCGCGCCGCTGCACTGGGAAATGCCCAGGCTTGCGGGCTTCAACTTCGTCGGCGGCTGGGTACTGATCCCTGAACTGTTGGCGCTGACCCTGGCGCTTACCGTTTACACGGCAGCGTTTATTGCCGAGATCGTGCGGTCGGGCATCAAGTCGGTCAGCCACGGCCAAACCGAAGCGGCGCGCTCCCTCGGCTTGCGCCCTGGGCCAACGCTGCGCAAGGTGATCATCCCGCAAGCGTTGCGGGTGATCATTCCGCCGCTGACCAGCCAATACCTCAACCTGGCGAAAAACTCGTCGTTGGCCGCCGGTATCGGTTACCCGGAAATGGTTTCGCTGTTTGCCGGCACGGTGCTCAACCAGACCGGCCAGGCCATCGAAGTCATTGCCATCACCATGAGCGTGTACCTGGCGATCAGCATCAGCATTTCCCTGCTGATGAACTGGTACAACAAGCGCATTGCGCTGATCGAGCGGTGAGGAAACGCCCATGAGTACGCATTCTTTCAAACCTGACATGCCGCCGCCGAACAAAGTCTTCGGGCCGGTGGCATGGATGCGCGCCAACTTGTTTTCGAGTTGGCTCAATACCCTGCTGACATTGCTGGCCTTCTACCTGATCTACCTGGTGGTGCCGCCGATTTTGCATTGGGCGATTCTGGACGCTAACTGGGTCGGCACACGCGCGCAGACTGCACCAAAGAGGGCGCCTGCTGGGTGTTTATCCAACAGCGCTTCGGGCAGTTCATGTACGGCTACTACCCCGGCGACCTGCGCTGGCGTGTGGACCTGACCGTGTGGCTGGCGATTATTGGCGTGGCGCCGTTGTTCATCTCGCGTTTTCAACGCAAGGCGGTCTACGGCCTGAGCTTTCTGGTGCTGTACCCGATCATTGCCTACTTCCTGTTGCATGGCGGGATCTTCGGCCTGACCAACGTGGCCACCAGCCAATGGGGCGGCTTGATGCTGACCCTGGTGATCGCCACGGTCGGCATCGCCGGCGCCTTGCCACTGGGCATCGTGCTGGCGTTGGGGCGGCGTTCGAACATGCCGGCGATTCGGGTGGTCTGCGTGACCTTCATCGAATTCTGGCGCGGCGTACCGTTGATCACCGTGCTGTTCATGTCTTCGGTGATGCTGCCGCTGTTCCTGCCGGAAGGCATGGGCATCGACAAGCTGCTGCGGGCGTTGATCGGCGTGATCCTGTTCCAGTCGGCTTACGTGGCCGAAGTGGTGCGCGGTGGCTTGCAAGCGATTCCCAAGGGGCAGTACGAAGCGGCCGCAGCGATGGGCCTGGGTTACTGGCGCAGCATGGGCCTGGTGATCCTGCCGCAAGCCCTGAAGATGGTGATTCCGGGCATCGTCAACACGTTTATTGCGCTGTTCAAGGACACCAGCCTGGTGATCATCATCGGCCTGTTCGACCTGCTCAACAGCGTTAAACAAGCCGCCGCCGACCCGAAATGGTTGGGCATGGCCACTGAAGGCTACGTGTTCGCCGCCCTGGTGTTCTGGATTTTCTGTTTTGGTATGTCGCGCTATTCCATTCATTTGGAACACAAGCTCGACACAGGCCACAAGCGTTAGGAGTTGATGTTATGAGCGAAGCGATCAAACAGCCTGTGAGCCCTGAAGGCATTATCCAGATGCAGGGCGTCAACAAATGGTACGGCCAGTTCCACGTGTTGAAAGACATCAACCTCAACGTCAAGCAGGGCGAGCGTATCGTGCTGTGCGGCCCGTCGGGTTCGGGCAAGTCCACCACCATCCGCTGCCTCAACCGTTTGGAGGAGCACCAGCAAGGCCGCATCGTGGTCGATGGCGTGGAGCTGACCAACGACCTCAAGCAGATCGAAGCGATCCGCCGTGAAGTCGGCATGGTGTTCCAGCACTTCAACCTGTTCCCGCACCTGACCATCCTGCAGAACTGCACGCTGGCGCCGATGTGGGTGCGCAAGATGCCCAAGCGCAAGGCCGAAGAAATCGCCATGCACTACCTGGAGCGCGTGCGCATTCCAGAACAGGCGCACAAGTTTCCGGGGCAACTGTCCGGCGGCCAGCAACAGCGTGTGGCCATCGCTCGCGCGCTGTGCATGAAGCCGAAAATCATGCTGTTCGATGAACCGACCTCGGCGCTCGACCCTGAAATGGTCAAGGAAGTACTCGACACCATGATCGGCCTGGCCGAAGACGGCATGACCATGTTGTGCGTGACCCACGAAATGGGCTTCGCCCGCACCGTGGCCAACCGCGTGATCTTCATGGACAAAGGCGAAATCGTTGAGCAGGCGGCGCCGAATGACTTCTTCGACAACCCGCAGAACGATCGGACCAAGCTGTTCTTGAGCCAGATTCTGCATTGATCGATAAGTGATGCCTGAACATAAACCCGGCCGTGTGCCGGGTTTATTTTTGCCTGTTGTTTTTTAGGCGGACGCTTGAGTTGCCAGCGGTTGAGCGTCTTTTGCACTGAGCAATTGATTGAGGTCTTCGCCGGCCTTGAGGGCTTCTATCTCGGCCAGTAAGTGCGGGTGTTTATCCAGTAGGCGCATCAGCGTGAGCAGTGGCTCGGGCGGGAAAATCTCGGCCCTTTCATAGCGGGAAAATGCATTGTGCCCACGGCCGATCAACAGCCTCACGGCTTGCTTTTGGGTCAACTGCAATTTTCGGCGGATGCGCTTCATTTCGGCGGCGATGATGTGCCTGGCATCAATCAATAACTGGTCACTGGCAGTGGAGTAACGTTCTGCGCTGTCGTCGTCGTAATCGAATTCGATTTCCTTGCAGGCCTGGCATTCCCACCCCGCGATGTCTGGAATAGTGCGGGTCATGCCGCGTGTGTTGATCGTGAAGGTACGCCCCTCGAAATGCTGCATTGCATCATCAGACCCGCAGCTCACGCATTGTTGGGTTTTCATCAGGTGTTCTCCTTGAAGGAGATTACGGGAGGCCCACCGCCTGGGCGGTAAGTCACTTTGATGTAAATCTCCATAGCGTAAATTTTGATCAAATAGACGTCCTGCCACAGCCGGTGGTCCGAGTAGGTCGTCATTGACTTGTACAACATGCGGTTCTCAAGGGCGCAGACCACGAATCGCATTTGGCCGAGGCTCAATTCAAGTTGTCGAGCCCCCTCACGCGCGCTTGCTGTAAATGCTCTTATGCCCAGCCTTGTGACATCTGCCTTGATCAACGCGAGGTCGTAGTGAGGTGTGTACTTTTCCATAAGACATCTGAGCTCCATGATTACCCTCTGAGGGTAATTTTACCAATCGAAAATTCAGTTCCTTTCCCTGCCCAAAAACCCTAGTGCGTTGCCTTTGTAGGCAAGTCCGAATAGGCTGTGGGAAAATTCATCCCATGATTGGACGAAAGTGCGAAACCCATGACAGACATCGCCCCGCTGATCAAACGCTCGCTGGTCGACCAGGCCCTGGAGCAACTGCGCCAGCGCATCGCCCAAGGCGAATGGGCCATCGGCGAGCGCCTGCCCACCGAGCCTGAGCTGTGCGCCGAGCTGGGCATCAGCCGCAACACCGTGCGTGAGGCCATGCGCGTATTGGCGTTTTGCGGGTTGATCGAAATCCGCCAGGGCGACGGCAGTTACCTGCATTCGATGAGCGACCCGCTGGGGGCGATGCGTGCGTTATCGCACTGCACCCTCGAACAGGCGCAAGAGACGCGGCAGATGCTCGAAGTGGAGGCCATCGGGCTCGCCGCCGTGCGCCGTACCGAGGCAGATATGCACGGTTTGCGCGCGGCATTGCACGCGAGCGCCGCGCTGTATCACGGTGAGCTGGAGGCCTATATCAGCGCCGACCTGGTGTTCCACCAACGCTTGGTGGACGCGGCTCACAACCCGGCGTTGAGCGAGCTGTATCAGTATTTTTGCGCCATTGTCGCCGCGCAACTGCGCCAGACGCTGAGTATCTCGCCACGTCGCCAAGCGGTTTTTGACCTGCATATCGCCCTGCTCGATGCGGTGGAACAGCAAGACCCGCAACGCGCCAAATCCCTCTGCCGGCAGTTGATCAATGAACCGTGAAGCCAAGCACAGCCCCGAACTTCAAGCACTGCTGATCGACGCCGAAGCCTGCGACGAGGTGGTGCAGCACACCGCGCCGGTCGTCACGCGGCCCTGGCTATTGCTGTTGGGCCTGATTCTGGTGGCGATGAACCTGCGCCCGGCGTTGTCGAGCATGGCGCCGCTGCTGGCTGAGGTCTCGACTAGCCTGGGGTTGTCAGCGGCCAAAGCTGGGTTGCTGACCACGTTGCCAGTGCTTTGCCTGGGTTTGTTTGCGCCGATGGCGCCGATCCTGGCCCGACGCTTTGGTGCCGAGCGTGTGGTACTGGGGATTCTGCTGATGCTGGCTGGCGGGATTATCCTGCGCAGTTCGTTCGGTGAGGTCGGGCTGTTCGCCGGCAGCCTGATCGCCGGTGCGAGCATCGGCATCATCGGCGTATTGCTGCCGGGTATCGTCAAGCGCGACTTTGCCAAACAGGCCGGCACCTTCACCGGCGTGTACACCATGGCGCTGTGCCTGGGCGCCGCGTTGGCTGCAGGCTCCACGGTGCCACTCAGCAAATATTTCGGCGACAGCTGGAACATCGGCCTGGGCTTCTGGATGCTGCCGGCGCTGGTGGCGGCGCTGTTCTGGTTGCCGCAAGTCGGGCAAAAGCACGGCGCGCATCAGGTCGCCTATCGCGTGAAGGGTTTGCTGCGCGACCCATTGGCCTGGCAGGTCACGCTGTACATGGGGCTGCAATCGTCGCTGGCCTACATCGTATTTGGTTGGTTGCCGTCGATTCTTATCGGCCGCGGCCTTAGCGCGACTCAGGCCGGGTTAGTGCTCTCGGGTTCGGTGATGGTGCAACTGCTCAGTTCGCTGGCCGCACCGTGGCTGGCCACCCGTGGCAAAGACCAGCGCCTGGCCATCGTGGTGGTGATGCTGTTGACCCTGGGCGGTTTGTTTGGCTGTTTGTATGCGCCCATTGATGGGCTGTGGGGCTGGGCGATTGTGTTGGGCTTGGGGCAGGGCGGCACGTTCAGCCTGGCGCTGACCTTGATCGTGCTGCGTTCGCGCGATGCCCATGTGGCCGCCAACCTGTCGGGTATGGCGCAAGGCATCGGCTACACGCTGGCCTCACTTGGGCCGCTCACGGTCGGGCTGGTGCATGACTGGACCGGCGGTTGGGCGGCTGTCGGCTGGGTGTTTGCGGTGCTTGGCGCGGGGGCTTTGGTCGCCGGCCTTGGCGCCGGTCGCGCACGCTACGTGCAGGTCACCTGCGAGAAACGCTGAGGTTACAGGTACACCACCTCCAGGGTCGCGAAGCCGTCCAGGCGTGTTTCGCTGCTCAGGTCGAGGTTCTGTTTGGCATTGATCACCGTATCGATTTTGATCGTGCTGCTCAGGTGCTTGATGGCCACCGGGCCTTGCGTACTGCCTTCGGTGTCGGTGAAGCCCAGATAGCTGTTGGCGCCTATGTCGATTGCGTTGCGGTTGGCGCTACGCCAGGCAACGCCGCCAGTGGTGGACTCGGTGCCGTACACGGTCGGCATCGAGTCGGCCACGGTGTGTGCCGGGTCAAAACTCACGGAATACACGCCGAGCCGATTGCCGCTATTGTCGAACCCCAGCCCGTAGTAGATCTCGCTGTTGACCGACGCCGAGCCCTCGCGGTTGTCGTGCATGCGCAGCGCGAAGCGGCTTGGGCCGTTGCAACCCAGCTCGATTTGCAGGTGCTTGGCCGGCAAGCGGGTGTTCTTGTCCTGGTTCAGGTCCTGCCGGGAAATTTTGCCGTAGTCGATCACGCCGCCACTGGAAAGCAATGGCGTGCAAGCGGCGGGGATGATCAGGCCCTTGACGGCCAGGTCGGCGGTGGAGGCGGCGAAAGTGGGTGGCGCGCCCGCCAGGCAAAACAGGGTTAAAACGGCAATACAGTGGATGTTCATGCTGTGGTTCCTCGCGAAACGCTTACTGATAAAAGATTTCGAGGGTGCCGGCACCGTCGATTCTCACCACATCGCTCAAGTCCAGTTCCTCGGTGGGTGCCAGGTAAGCCCTGATACGCACCGTGCCAGCCAGGTTCTGAATCGCCACCGGGCCGGTGGTAATGCCGATGCTGTCGGTAAAGCCCACGTAGCTGTTGGCGGCCATGGCGATCTGCCGACCGCTGGAACTGCTCCAGGCCGCGCCATTGCTGGTGGAGTCGGTGCGATAAAGCTGCGCCACGGTGTCGGCGGTAAAATCCGCCGGGTCGATGGTCAGGTAGTAGCGCCCGATTTTGTTGCGGCTGGCATCCAGGTTCAGGCCGTATGCCGTGCCGTCAATGCCGCCGGTGGCCGTGCCGTCGCGGTTGTCTTGCATCACCAGGGCAAAGCGCGCCGGGGCGTCGCAGTTGATGGAAAACAGCAGGCTCTTGGCAGCCAGCGAGGTTTCGCTCGTGGCGTTCAGGCTTTTGGCCGACAGCGTGCCGTAATCGACAATGCCGCCGCTGGACAACTGCGGCGTACACGCCACCGGAGCGAAACGCGCGCGCAGGCTCAGTTGACGGTAACGTTCGGCCCGGCGGGCTTCGAACTGCCCGGAGACGTCCCAGGTAGTCGCTTCCCTGACTTGGGTGGCGGCAATGTCGGCCCAGGCCTTGACCAACAGCTGCACGGAAAAATGCTTGCCGCTGAGCACGGCGCCGTTTTGCACTGGCGCAATCGCATGCTCAGGGCGCCAATTGAGCGTCGCTGCGCTGGCCGCAGGCGCTTGGCCTACGCCTGGCAGCAGGCCTAATTCCACCGGTTTTCCGTCGAGGATGGCATCACTGACCTGGATCTCGTAGCTGCCGTGGTCGGTAAAGCGAAACCGTTGCGCGTTTGCCGCCAGCGCGGTGTAAAACAGGCTCGGGTCCAGCGCTTGCGGGCAAGACAGGCTCAGGCTCACGCGGCGCTCGCCGAGCAAACGTTGCGCATCGCTGTCGTTTTGCGCAAGGCGGTTCATCTGGCCGAAATCCAGCAGCGCTTCACTCAGGTTCAACTGGCACTCGTCCAGCGCCAGCGCGTTGCCGGCCAGGCCGAGCGTCAGCACGCCGGCACTCAACAGGCGTCGCGTAACAGGGATGTAGCGCATGGCAGTGGTCCTCAAGGTTGATGGCAACGGGCTGCCGCGGTTTCGAAATACACCTCGGGGTTACCCTTTGCCGGCAGCTCAAACTGCAGGTGGCATGCGGGCATGCCAGGCGCTTTGATCCACAGCGGCGGTTGGTCGATGACGTTGGGTAAAAACACTTGGCCGGCCTCCTGCACCACGGTGACAAAATCACCCTCGGCGGTGCTGACCGTGGCGCCGCGTGGCAACGATGTGCCCTGGTCGGTGGTGACGCTGAGCAATACTCGCCGGGTCATGGCCACGCCGAAATCGATGCGGTCGACTGCCCCTCGACCGGCTGTGACAATCGCCAGGCCATTGTTGATGTCGGCATTGCGCGGCAGTGAGCGGGTTTGCACTTCGACCGGGCTGCGGCCATAGGCATTCACCTGCGGCACCACGGCCTGGCCTTGCCAGTCGGTCCATACCGGGCCGCTTGGGGTGCTCACCTGGACGCCGCTCATGTCGCCTACCGAGAGCACGGCGAAAGTGTCGCGCACCGGGTAGGGCGAGAGTGTGACCCCGCCGCCATGCACCACCACCGCACCGCGTGCGCCACCTTGATAGCTTGAGCGTTCGGCATCGGAACGGCTGTAACTGAAGTCGAGCTGGCTGTAGCGCGGCAGGGTCGAAATGCCCACTGTGGTTTCCACCTGTTGATCGCGAGAATCGTGCTCGGCGCTGACGCGGTAACTGAATTGATCGTTGACCTGCTCGTTCAGGCCCACGCCGCTGCGCTGTTCGCCGCCCGCGTTGCGCACCCAACTGCGTGCCCGGCGGTTTTCGCCCAGCGGCATACTGATATTCAGGTACACCGCGTTATCTTGCTGTTGGCGACCGCCCATTTGCCATTCGGCACTGGCCGACAGCGACACGCCAGCAACGCTGGTGCCCCAGGACGCGAGGGCGCGGCTGCTGGTCTCGCCGGCAAAGGTGCTGGAGCGCGAAATGCCACTGCTGAACGCGCCCAGCCAAGGGTGCGACCAACTCAGGTTGAGGCTTTGCTGATCGCGGTAACGTGAGCTGCGTTGCGCGGTTGTGTCGGTCTCGTAGGTGGTCTCCTCCAGCTCGCGGTAGCCCGGCGTACGCCAGGAGTTTGCCGCGTTGAACGCCCATTGCTCGCTCAATTGTTGCGACCAGGCGAGGTCGGTCTGCAGGCCGCGAACCTTGCCCCGCGCAGAGGCGTCCGAGAGCTGGCTCGACAACTGGATCTGCGTGTCCAGCCCCGGCAGCCAGCCCACACTCAAGCCTGTGGAACGGTAGTCACTCGCCGCCAGGATGCCGCTGCCCACAATCACCTGAGGGTGCACCGCGCCGCTCCAACCTGCGCTGACCACCCACGGGTCGCTGCCTTGCGCATCGCCGATCGAGCGCACACGCCCGGCGGCCACCGAGTAGCCCGGCGCGGGCAGGCCCAGGCCCAGCATGGCGGCGGGCACGCTGAAGCGGCGTTCGTCGCCGCTGCTTTCCTTGACCGTCACTTCAACGTCGGAGCGAGTGTTCAGGCGCCGTACGTTAGTCAGCGAAAACGGACCGGCCGGGACCACCGCGGAATGAATCAGGGCGCCGTTCTGCCGCACCTCGACCTGCGCCGGGCTATTGGCGATACCGTCGATGGTTGCGCCTTGGTCCTGGTCTTGCAGCGCCTGTTCGGTCAGCACTTGCACGCCGGTTATCTGCGCGCCGGACAACACCGGGTTGTACAGGTTGATCTGCCCGGCCTGCAGCACCGCCTGTTGGCTGGCGAAGGTGCGTTGGGCATAGGCCTCCAAGTGAGTGCTGCGCGACAGGCCGTCCTGCCAGGTCTGCACCTGACGGCTGCGCACGATCCAGTCGCCGGCATTAAAGCCCACTTCGGTATTGGCCGAGCCGAACCGGCTGGCGTCGTCACCGTACTGATTAACAAACCCGGAGAGGTCGTAGTTGAGCAACCCGGCGAAACCGCCGGTGTCGTACCCGGAAATATCCTGGCGTATTGGGCGCAAGGCCTCGGTCGGCACCACCAGCGACACCGACAGTGTGGCCGGGTCGGGCTCAACCAGGCTTTGTGGAAAGCGCCGCACAAAGCCATCGCAACCACTGTTGTCGTCAGCGGCCACCAGGTCGGCGGCATCCAGCAAGGCCTGGTCAAAACACAGCGCGCCTTGCGCATCAAAATTCACCTCCAGGCGCCCCTGCCGCTGGCCGTTGACGATCAGGCTGACGGTATGTCGCCCGGGCGCGAAACGCGGTGCTTGCAGCAGTAACCTGGCCAGTTGCGGGTCAATGCCGCGCTGGCGCAGGGTGTGGGTGTCGAAGCTCAGGTTGGGTGGTGTGTCTGCCCGCGTCTCCAGTGGCGACAGGGCGCCGGCGAGCAACAGCGCCGGCAAGGCAAAGCGAGGAGGCACGGCGAAGCCGTCACGGTCTATGCGTACTGTTTTCAAGAAGGGCTCTCAGGCGATAGCACGCGTGGCTGAATCCTTATCAGGCGGTGCCGCTCGGTAACGGTCTTTTGCCGTCACCTCGTTCCCCGGGCGCCGGCTATCCTTGAGGCACCTGTTGCGTCATCGGGTTATGGGTTAAGCGGGGCGTCGTAGGCCGCCACGGCGAAACCGTACACGGTGGCTGGCTGGAACCTGACGCCCGTGGCGGCGCTGCCTGTAGCCTGCACACTCAAGGTTTCGCCGGGCAGTACATACGTGCGCGGCAACATGGCGGTTGCGTCGCCTGGCAGCAGCTTCAGTTCCTGCGCCAGGCGCACCACGTAGGCGGTGTTGTTGCTGACCTGTAATTGGCCGTCAAGTAGCGTCCAGGTCAAGTCGGTCCAGGGTTTCGGGTTGCGCGCCAACCCTTTGGGGTGAATGATCAATGGCAGGTTCTGGCGCACGGTTACGCCGACCCGCGCATGCCCGGCTTCGGTGGCGGGCTTGCCCTGCGGCATGCCTTCGAAAATCACCCGCTTGAGCCGTTGGGTGGTCAACGGTTGCGTGGTTTGCAGGATGAACCGCACCAGTTGTGATTTGGAGGCCTCCACCCGCGACAACGGCGGTGTGACCACCAGCAGCGGCTCGCGGTCTTCGGGAATGTCTTCGAGCGTGACGTGCAACAGCGCCAGTTTGTTGTCGGTGTTAGTCACCGAGACGGCGGCTTCACCGTCGGCTTCGTAGACGATCACCACCGAGGTGTCCGGGACCATGCCATCGGCCCTGATCGCAGGGGCGAGCAGTACCAGTGCGCCGAGAACGGCGCTGCTGATCAAGTGTTTCATCGTCATGACGGATATTTTCCGGTAGGGCGCCGGCCAAGCCGACGCCAGGGTCACAGGTAACGCAAATCCAGAACAATGGAGCCGTCCAGCGGCACCTCCTGGTTCAGCGTCAGCGCGCGTGAAAGGTTGATGGCCGTGTCGATGCGCAGTTGGGTAGTGAACTGCCTGATAAAGTCGGGCTGGCGCTCGCCCGGTAACGCAAAGCCCATGTATTGCCTGGGGTAGGCATTGGTTTGCGCGACCCATGTTTCGCCGCTGTCGCTGGACCCCAACGCTTGCATCGGCTGGTTGTCGCCTATCGGGTCGCGGTAGGACAACGACACCGACCCCAAGCGTTCGTCGGGTGCATGCACGTTTGTGCCCAGGCCGTAGAAAAAGTCGGGTGCGAGCGAGGAGTCCGCCCGATTGTCGATGCCCACCAGTGCAAACAGCATCGGCCGACTGCAGTGAATGCCGAGCTCCAGTACGCGTGTCGGCAACACTGTGAATTCGTCCGGCTTCAGGCTGCCGGCGGCAATCTTGCCGTGGTCAACCGTGCCGCCATCGGACAACACCACGTAACAGGCGTCGGGCGTGATGCTGCCACTGACGGCCAAGTCGACCGCCGAGGCGGCCAACGCCAGTGGGTGGTTGCACACAAGCACTAACAGGGTTGAGACGCGTAAAAACCAGTTCATCGAGTTGGCCCACAGGCAGGGTTGGGCTGGGCCTGCTTTACAGTGCCCGCGCCTTTGAATCACGCCAAAGCATGCGCGGCCATGGTTGGGTTACAGGTACATCACTTCGATTGTTGCCGAGCCGTCGATGAGTACTTCGTCATCCAGACCAAGGCCATCGGCGCGGCTAATAATGGTTTCTACCTCCAGATCGAGCATCAACTCCTGAGTCGGCAGCGGCTGGGTGTCGTCGTCCACGGCGCCGACTGACATGTACAGGCCTGGGCCCATGAGTTTTTCCTTGTACCAAGTGACGCCCTGGTCAGGCGAGGCAATCGTCTGTACCGCCACGTTGTCGGCTATCGGGTTTCTCAAGGTCACCTTGTAGTGCCCCAGCTTCTGATCGCTATTGATCAGGCCCAAGCCGAAGTCAGCGTTCGAAATGGATGAACCTGCCTGGTTGTCGATTGCCTTGAGAGCAAAGGCAATGGCTGCATCGCAGTTGACGCTTAAACTCAGCGTGTCGTTGCCGATAATGGTTTGATAGGTCTGGTTCAAGTCGCTGGACGAAATTTTGCCGTGGTCAATGATGCCTCCGCTGGACAAGCCGATGTCGCAGGCGCTGGGTGTGATCAAGCCCTTGACGATCAACTCGGTAGTGGAGGCGGCGAAGGCGAGCGGGGCGCTGAACAGCAGGCTGCTGGCCAGCGGCAGAAGTAGCTTTTTCATGGAAGACATCCTTGGATTTTCAGCGTGTAAAACCGTATTAGAGGTACTTCACTTGCAAGGTGGCGCTGCCGATCAGCTCCACCTCGTCTTTCACCGTCAGCCCTGCAGCCGGAGCGATGTGGGTATCGAGCTCAAGCTGCGCGGTGAAGTCTCGGACGGCGATGGGCGCGAGCGCGCTGCCTGTGGTCACGGCAGTCAGTATCAGGTGGCTCAACTGCGGCGAAGGCTGCCAAGTGGCACCGCCATCCAGCGAAGTGATGATGAGCGCGGGCACGCCATCGGCCACCGGGTTGGACAGGCGAAAGCCTGAACCACCGAGGTTTTCCCCCTCTGGCGTCATGCCCAGCCCGTGCCAGCTGTCGTGGTTGGGAGAGGTGCCGGCCTGGTTGTCGAGCGTGGTCATCGTGAAAACCGTCGGCCCTTCGCACAACACCCTCACGTCCAGGGTTTGGCTGGCCAGCAGGGTGTATTGGTTCTGGTTGAGTTGCTTGGCCGACATTTTTCCGTAGTCCACTACGCCATCCGCTGAAATCGATGGTTTGCAGGCGCTGGGAGTAATCGTGCCGCTGACGCTGAGGTCGGTGTTGCCGGCCGCAAAAGTGAGTGAAGTGCTGGTGATTAACAGGGCGCTACTTAACAGCAGAAGGGAATTTTTCATTGCAGTAGCTTCCAGTGCACGCAGGCGAGGTGTGTCACGTGCCGCAGCACCGCCTGATCATCAAAATATCGACGGACGCGTCACGGCCTTGTATCCAGTGACCGTGAAAGAGAGTCAGTACCTTGCCCTCGCGGTGTACATTAATTTAGCGAGGAGCCGGTACCGATGACATGCAACTATTACGAGAGTGTTTTGGGTAATGGAAAGGCGCTCATGATCACCGCAGAAATACTTAACTGCGGGTTGTAGTTAGCGCTCGGTTTCGTAGTAGTTGTATCGCCAGTGCACTATTCAAAACGATATATTATCTTTGCGATGACGGTTCTTTGAGTGTCATAAACATCCTGCGCAGTGCTCCCCACTTAACTGTCGCGTCAGTGCTCTTAACCCAGGCCGACCCAAGTTGCCCGGGCGTTGGGCGTTGAATCAACGACAGCATTGAGGAGGTGAGCGAGCGTGCGTTCCAGCGATGTCGCTTCGCAGCAAGACCCTTTCCGGTTCTGCCCCCCGGATCATTGGCGGCATAGCGTGATATTGGTGGCCGATGACCACTCGGTCTATCGGCTGTTGATTGGCGAGTTTCTAAACAAACTTGGGCTGGGCCGTGAATTGGTCGGTGATGGTCGTGAAGGGCTGTTGGCCTTTTCCCGAACGCGCTTCGACCTGGTGATCAGCGACTGCCATATGCCGCTGATGGATGGTTTTGTCATGGCCCGTGAAATCCGCCTTCTAGAGCAACAGCGCGGCCTGCGGCGGGTTCCGCTCATTGCACTGACCGCTAACCCGCGGCACGACGACGCCCAGCGGTGTCGTGATGCCGGGTTTGATGCCTGGTTGCTCAAACCGTTGACGTTTGCGCGGTTGTGCGAGGTGCTGCTGCATTGGCTGCCAGGCACACCCGGCGACCCTTCGTCACAGGCACCGCAGCGATCAACGAGTTGGCCGAATCGGGCGGACATGGTGCAGACCTTCGGCAGTGAAAGCGTGGTGGAACAGATGCTCGACAGCTTGTTGCGCGAAGCGCTCACGGACACTGCGGCGCTGGCCCACGCGCGCCTGACGTTGAATGCCGAGCTCACGGCCGAGCGGCTGCATCGCCTGCTGGGCAGCCTGGCTTTTTTGGGCTGCGACGCGTTGGGCGCGCGAGGCGGTTGGTTGGTTGAGCAAGTGCGTGCGCATGGCGTGGCGAAAAATAGCGTACGGCTGGAGGCGTTTGAGAATGATCTTAAATTTTACCTCGCCTACTTGAATAAACTGTGACGCTTAATTATGCGAGTCGCATTGTAGGAATTTGTACTTTAGTGCTGTAGTTTTTGGACGTAGGCGTATTCTTTTTATATTGTAAGTTAATGGTTATATCCCCTATAACGCTGGGTTTGGCTGAAATGACGCCTGCGCCAAGCGGTTGTTGATAAGCGCCAGCAGAGGTAATTTGCGCAAATGCAAATTGCCATCATTCGTGAGTATTTATGTTTCGAGTCATTATTGCCGATGATCATCCTATTGTCCGGATCGGGCAAAGAGTCGTGATTGAGGCGAGCGGCAAGTACAAGGTTGTCGGTGAAGCCAGTGGCCCTGATGAGCTGCTGGCGCTGCTAATCACCACGCCCTGCGACGTTTTGGTTACCGATTTCGCTATGCCGGGCGGGCGCCAGGCCGACGGTTACGTGTTGTTGAGCCTGTTGCAGCGCCTGTACCCGGCGACGCCGGTGATTCTGGTGACGATGTTTGCCAACATTGTGACATTGCGTGAGTCTTTCGCCCGTGGCGCGCAAGCTATCGTGGCCAAAAGCTCATCGGCCAAAGAGTTGCCATTGGCAATCAAGGCGGTGGTGAGCGGCAAGACCTTTGCCAGTGCCGGTTTGCGCGAGCAGTTGAGCGAAGCCGGCACGGGGGATCAATCGCAACTGCCGAGGTTGTCCGGCAAAGAGCGCGAAGTGGTGCGAATGCTGGCCACCGGCATGACCGTCACGCAGATAGCCGCACGGCTCAATCGCAGTATTTCAACGATCAGCAAACAGAAAGGCACGGCCATGCAACGCCTGTGTATTTCCACGGACGTGGACTTGTTTGCCTATGCCCGCGACGTTGGAATGGTGCCGTAGGAAGTTGCAGTTTATAACTGACCTTAATTAATCATTGTGCCGGTGGTCATTCGTATTAGTTGTATTCATCTGGCGTGAATAGTTCGTTATCTTGTCACGGTCGCTCTACTGTTAATGGGCGGCATCACACACCCGTCTATTAATTAAGTCGAACTTAGCGGTTGGCAGCGCGCCGTGGTGCGTCTGTTGAGTCTGTTAATAAGCGACCGACAGTGAGTCTTGATATGCAACCGTCTCGTGCACTTATTAGCGCCGCGTTTATGCTCGCTGGCGCTTCCACTGTAATGGCCGCGTCCAGCCAGGACCTGACCATCACAGGTTCGATTACGCCTTCTGCCTGTACAACTCTGATCACCAGCGGAGGCATCGTGGATTACGGAAAAATCTCGGCCCAGGACCTGCATCCTACCGCTGTCACCCCACTGCCCGAGGCCTCTGTGCAGGTGTCGGTCACGTGTTTGGCGCCGACATTGATGGCCTTGAAGAGTGCGGATAACCGCCCCGGCACTGCGGCTGACCAAATGGGGTCGGTGTCGGTGTTTGGCTTGGGTCTGGCGAGCGCTGATGAAAAGATCGGCTGGTACACACTGGCCATGGCCGATGTGATCGCCAATGACATACCCGCTACCCCGATTGAAACCGTGGATGGCAGTGTATGGTTAGATGCATTCAATTCGGTCTGGCAACCAGGCTGGATGCGCACCGCCAAGGACCCGAGCATTCCAACCCCTGCGCCTCTTGCTCTGACCACCTTTAAGGCAGACGTGGTGGTGGCCGCAACCATCACTAACAAGAAAAACCTGCCGATTACCGAAGAAATCAAAATCGACGGCAGCGCCACCCTCGACCTCATCTACCTTTAACTGCGCCGGGCATCACTCAGGTTTGTCGCGAATAGCCGTGGCTTTCCCGCGTCACGCGCATTATCGTTCAGCACCCCTGACCATCGTGCGAAACCTGCCCATGAGTGATGCCCACAACGCCCTGATCACCGAGTTCTACACAGCCTTCCAGCGCCTGGACGCCGAAGCCATGGCGGCCTGTTACACCGATGATGTGCTGTTCAGTGACCCGGCGTTCGGCGAGTTGCGCGGGCGCGATGCCGGCGATATGTGGCGCATGCTGACCACGCGCGCCAAAGACTTTTCGCTGACCTTCGACCATGTGCGCAGCGATGAAAGCACCGGCAGCGCGCATTGGGTGGCGACTTACCTGTTCAGCGCCACCGGCAACACGGTAATCAACGACATTGGTGCGCGGTTCGTGTTTCGCGATGGCAAGATCTGCGAGCACCACGACCACTTTGACCTGTGGCGCTGGTCGCGCCAGGCATTGGGCCTCAAAGGGCTGCTGCTGGGCTGGTCACCTGCGCTGAAAAACGCCGTGCGCGCCCAGGCGCTTAAAGGCTTGAAGGCATTCCAGGCCAGTCATTGATAAGATTGGCGCTCCTCTGGTTTGCAGCAATCGCCCGTGACTGACACTTCTGAAGCCAAACCCTGGTTCGTCTACCTGGTGCGCGCCGCCAACGGTTCACTGTATTGCGGCATCAGCAATGACCCGGTGCGCCGTTTTGCTTCGCATCAAAGCGGCAAGGGCGCGCGGTTCTTTTTGTCGAGCCCGGCGGTGGCGCTGGTGTACACCGAGAAGTGTGCCAGCAAGGGTGACGCGCTGCGCCAGGAGCGGCTGATTAAACAACTGAAGAAAAGCGCCAAGGAATGCCTGGCCGCGAGTGGCTCATCAGCTTGATTGATCGCTGCCCATCACGCTATTGAATGCCTTTGCGCGCTAAGCTGCGGGTTCACTCGTTTAAGGACCCCAGCATGCCTGAGCTCATTCTTCACCACTACCCGACGTCTCCCTTCGCGGAAAAAGCGCGGCTGTTGCTGGGCTTCAAGGGCTTGTCCTGGCACTCGGTGCTGATCCCGCCGGTGATGCCCAAACCCGACCTGACTGCGCTGACCGGCGGCTACCGCAAAACCCCGGTACTGCAAGTCGGCGCCGACATTTACTGCGACACAGCGTTGATCGCCCGGCGCCTGGAACAAGAAAAGTCCTCGCCCGCGCTGTTCCCGCTCGGCCAGGAAATGATCAGCCAAACCTTCGCCACCTGGGCCGACAGCGTGGTGTTTGGGCTCGCAGTGAGCCTGGTGTTCCAGCCGGAATCGGTGGCGGTGCGCTTTGGCAAATTACCCCCCGAAGCGGTCAAGGCGTTTATGGCCGACCGCGCCGCGCTGTTCAGCGGTGGCACCGCGAGCAAACTGCCCGCTGAGTTGGCCAAGCACCAATGGCCGGCGATCATGGCGCGGCTGGAGCAGCAGCTGCAGCGCGAACCCGGCGACTTTTTGTTCGGCGAACCGTCGATTGCCGACTTTGCCCTGGCCCACCCGCTGTGGTTTCTCAAGGCCACGCCGGTCACCGCGCCGATGGTGGATGCTTACCCGGCGGTTTCGGCATGGCTGGCACGCGTGCTCGGCTTCGGCCACGGCACGCCCAGCGAGATGAGCGCCGGGCAAGCCCTGGAGATCGCCCGCAACGCCACGCCGGCGCCGTTGCCGGACGAAGTGTTCGAAGACTTGAATGGCTTCAAGGCTGGCCAGCAGGTGAGCATTGCCGCCATCGACTACGGCGTCGATCCAGTCGCCGGTGAACTGCTTTTTGCCGGCCGCGAGGAGCTGATCCTGCGGCGTAGCGATGAGCGCGGCGGCACCGTGCACGTGCATTTCCCGCGCTTTGGGTTTTGCCTCAAGGCGCAATAATTAAATTATTTTCAATCTGAGGTGAGGTAAACCCGCCGCCCATCCGTGTAGTGCTTGAAACTGCGAGCTATTCGCATTAACAGCGTTTTTTACACGGGTTCTCAGAGCATGAAGTCAGCGGCGGGCGGTTGGGTAAAACAGTGGCTGGGAGCCTCGGTATTGACGGTATCGGGGCTGGCGTTGCTGCCCTTGAGCTTGGCGCAGGCGCAGGAACAGCAAAGCGCGCAGTTCAACTTCGCGCTGGCGGCCAAACCGCTGCCGCAGGCCTTGAGCGATTTCAGCCGGGTGACCGGCATCAGTGTGATCTACACCGATGAAGCGCCGTATGGCCTGAATGCCCCGGCCGTCAGCGGGCAGATGAGCGCCACCCAAGCCCTGCAACGCCTGCTCGGCAGCTCGGGCTTTACCTTCCGCCAGATCGACGCGCGTACCCTGGCGCTGGAGCCGCTGCCGACCGGCGGCGCGGTTAACCTTGGCGCCACGACCATCAGCGGCGCCAGCCAAACCCAAGACACCACCAGCTACCAGCCGCCGCCCACCAGTTCGGTGATGCGCTCGCGTGGCCTGCTGCTGGAAACCCCGCAAACCGTGAATGTGGTGGCCGCCCAAGTGCTGCGCGACCAACAGCCGCGCAACCTCGATGACGCGCTGGGCAACATCAGCGGAATCACCCAGGCCAACACCTTGGCCAGCACCCAGGACGCGGTGATGCTGCGTGGTTTTGGCGACAACCGTAACGGTTCGATCATGCAAGACGGCATGCCCGTGGTGCAGGGTCGCGCATTGAATGCCACCGCCGAGCGGGTCGAAGTGCTCAAAGGCCCGTCGTCGCTGCTCTACGGCATCCAGGACCCGGGCGGCGTGGTCAACATCGTCAGCAAGAAACCCGAACTGGTGCAGTCCACCTCCCTGACCGCGCGCGGCTCGACCTTCGGCGATGGCAAAAACGGCAGCGGCGGCAACCTGGATACCACCGGCCCGCTCGGTGACAGCGGCTTGGCCTATCGCTTGGTCGTCGACCATGAAGACGAAGACTACTGGCGCAATTTCGGCACCCACCGTGAAACATTGGTAGCGCCGTCGCTGGCCTGGTACGGCGACACCACCAAAGTGGTCTTCGCCTATGAACACCGCGAGTTTCTGTCGCCGTTCGACCGTGGCACTGCCATCGACCCCAAGACCAACCACCCGCTGAACATCCCCGCGACGCGTCGCCTGGATGAGCCGTTCAACAACATGGAAGGCCGCTCCGACCTGTATCGCCTGGAAGTCGACCACGACTTGAACGACGACTGGAAAGCCCACGTCGGCTACAGCTGGAACCGTGAAACCTACGACGCCAGCCAGGTGCGCGTCAGCGCCGTCAACGCCAACGGCACGTTGACGCGCAGAATGGACGGCACCCAAGGCGCGCTCAGCACCGACCGTTTCGCCACCGCCAGCCTGGAAGGCAAGGTCAACGTGCTGGGCATGCAACATGACCTGGTGTTTGGGCTGGATGACGAATACCGCAAAATCTACCGTGCCGACCTGATCCGCCAGGCCTCGCGCGGCGGCTTTAACTACAACAACCCGGTGTATGGCAACGAAGTCGCGGGCACCACCGTCAGCGCCGCCGACAGCGCCCAGACCGACCTGCTGCGCAGCGACTCGCTGTTCTTCCAGGACGCGATTCACCTGAACGATCAATGGATTCTGGTCGGCGGCGCGCGCTATCAAATGTATGACCAATACGCCGGTAAAGGCGTGCCGTTCACGGCCAACACCAACGGCAATGGCCAGGCGTGGGTGCCGCGTGCGGGGCTGGTTTACCGCTTCACCGATGAGTTGTCGTTCTACGGCAGCTACACCGAGTCGTTCAAGCCTAACTCGACCATCGCCGCATTGGCCGATGGCAGCGTATTGACCGGCGACTTGACGCCTGAAGAGTCCAAGTCATGGGAGCTGGGGGCCAAGCTCGACATGCCAGGGCGCATCACCGCCAGCGCGGCGTTGTTTGATATTCACAAACGCAACGTGCTGGTGTCGGTCGGTTCCGGCGCGAATACCATTTACAGCATCGCCGGCGAAGTGCGCTCGCGCGGCCTGGAGCTGGACGTCAGCGGCCAGTTGAGCGACCAGTGGAGCCTGATCGGCAGCTACGCGTTCACCGACGCCCAAGACACCAAAGACCAGGACCCGACGTTGCAAGGCAACCGCCTGCAAAACGTCGCCAAGCACACCGGCTCGCTGTCGGCGGTGTACGACTTCGGCAACCTTTTTGGCGGCGATCAACTGCGCGTCGGCGCAGGCGCGCGGTATGTCGGCGAGCGCGCCGGCGATGCGGCCAACGACTTCAACCTGCCGGGCTACACCGTCGCAGACGCGTTTGCCAGCTACGACACCAAAATCGAAGGGCAGAAGGTCAAGTTCCAGCTCAACGTGAAGAACCTGTTCGACCGCACCTACTACACCTCGGCGGCCAGCCGCTTGTTCGTGTCCATGGGTGACGCACGGCAGGTGTCGGTTTCCAGCACGTTGACCTTCTGATGAAACCTTACGCCTGGCTTTTTAGCGTGTTGCTCAGCACCTCAGCGCTGGCAGACACTGGCGCCTACCACCGCGAACACCGGGTGACACTGCCCGGTTCCGGCCACAGTTGGGGTTTTGTCGGGCTCGACCCGACACGCCCGTACCTGTTTTTGGCGCGGCGCGAAAACGGGTTGACGGTGTTTGATGTGCAGCGCCAACGCGCGGTCAAGACCGTGGCGCAGTCTGACGGTGCAAATGGCGTGGTGTTCGTGCCTGAGTTGGACCGCGTGTTTGTGCTCAATACCGACGGCAGCTTGAGCGTGGTGCAGTTATCCACACTCAAACCGCTGAAGCGTATTGCGGTGGCGCAAAGCAACCTCAACAGTGCGGTGTATGAGCCTTCTACCGGCAAAGTCATCATCGTCAGCGGGCGCCGGGCAGACCGCTCGACGCTGTTTGAGTTTGACCCTAAACAAGCGCGCATTACCGGCGCGCATGAACTGGCGGTGAAGAAAATCGACCCGCTGTTGCTCAAGGGCGATGGCAGTTTTTTCCTGCCCATGCGCGATGAAGGCAAGGTAGCGCGTTACGCGGCCAGCACCTTCGCCGTGCTCGATACCTGGCAGTTTGCCAATTGCGCCAAACCCAGCGCGTTGGCTCAGGACGTTGAGCGTCAACGGTTATTTGTGGCCTGCCGGGGCGATGCGCCGGTGTTGATCGTGGCTGATCGGCAGACAGGCGAGGTCAAGGCGACGGTGCCGATTGGGCGTGATGTAAACGCGCTGGCCTATGACGCGCAGCGGCGTCGCTTGCTGGTTCCCAGCGGCGTAGATGCAAACGTCATGGTCATCGAGCAACAGGGCGCCGATCACTACGCGGTCGCCGCCACCCTCAGCACCTTGCCGATGGCCTACAACATGGCCTTTGACGCGCAACGCCAGCGGGTTTACCTGCCTGCCATGGACTTTGTGCAGCCCGCGCCGAGCGCGTCCGAGCCTAAACCTGATGCGCAGTTTCAGGCAGGAACATTCTCTATCACCACCCTGGCACTTGATTGAACGCAGTGAATTACCCAAGCTGCGCACTTTCGTAGATTCAGGAATGCCAGGCTTATGCGGTTGCGACGATGGATACACGCCAGCGCGATGGCGCTGGGCTTTGGCCTGTTGCTGGCGGGTTGTGCCACGCCTTCAAGCACGGGAACCGGGCAGAGCCTGGACGCATTGCTGGCCGACCCGGCGCTGTATGGCGCGACTGTTTCGCTGACGGTGCGTGACGCGCGCAGTGGCAACACGCTGTATCAACACAACCCGAACACGCGGCTGGTGCCGGCTTCGAACCTCAAGCTGCTGACCACGGCGGCGGCGATGGACGTGCTGGGGCCGCAGTACCGTTTTGCCACGCAACTGCTCAGCAACGGCATACGCCAGGGTGATCGCCTGACCGGCAATTTGTACCTGCGCGGCCTGGGTGACCCAACCCTGCAGTTCGCTGATTACCAGGCACTGGCGGCGCAACTGGCCAGCCAGGGTGTGCGCCAGGTGCAGGGCGACTTGGTGTTCGACGACACCTGGTTTGACGACGAGCGGCTGGGTGTCGATTGGTCGCATGATGACGAAACCACCTACTACGGCGCGCAGATTTCAGCGCTGACCGTGTCACCCAATACAGATTTCGACGCGGGCAGCGTACGGGTCACGGCCAAGGCGCCAGTGGCCGTCGGCCGGCCGGTAAACGTCGACATCTACCCGCCCACGGATTACCTGCAACTGAGTAATCGCGCGGTCAGCGGGCCAGGCAATACCTATGCGATCAACCGTCGCCATGGCACCAACCTGTTGCAGCTCAGCGGCGCCATCGCGCCGGGCAAGCAGAGCGCGCAACTGGTCAGCGTGTGGGAGCCGACGCAGTTGGTCGCCAACCTGTTCGAGCAAGCGCTGGCGCAGCAGGGCATTAAGGTGTTTGGGCGCCGTGTGATCGGCGGCGCAACCCCGACCACGGCGACGCAGCTGGCCGAGCACCAGTCGGCGCCATTGCAGGAGTTGATCACGCCGCTGCTCAAACTCTCGAACAACAACATGTCTGAAGCCTTGCTCAAGGCGATGGGCCGCCAGAGCGCCAACAGCGGTACGGCGGCGGCAGGTGTGGTGGCGGTGGCGGGGTTTCTCAAGCGTCAGGGGCTGGACAGCGCAACGCTGAACCAGGTTGACGGTTCGGGCCTGTCGCGGCGTAACCTGGTGTCGTCGCACACCCTCACCGACCTGCTACTGGCGGCGAGCAAACAGCCGTGGTTCAACGCCTGGTACAACGCATTGCCGATTGCCGGCAACAGCGACCGCATGATCGGCGGCAGCCTGCGTTATCGCTTGCGCGGCACGCCGGCCGAAAACAACCTGCATGCCAAGACCGGCTCCATGGGCGGCGTGTCGAGCTTGAGCGGTTACCTCACCGACGCTTGCGGGCGCAAACGGGTGTTCGCCATGCTGACCAATAACTACGTGGTGGCCGGCGCGCAGGTCAAGGCCTTGGAAAATCGTGTGGTGCTGGCCCTGTCAGGTTGTGACAATTGATTCAAGGCTGATAGCCCATCCGCCAACTCACGGCCCGCGTCGCCGCCAGCAAGCGCTGCGCTGCCGGGCCGTGTTCGTCGGCATGGAACAGTGAGGTGGGGCCAACCACCGTCATCACCGCCGCCACGTGCCCGACCGCATTAAACACCGGCGCCGACAACGCATCGACACCCGGCATCAGCAACCCATGCACAAAATGCAGGCCACGGCGGCGGATCTGCTCGCACGCGCTGGCGTAGGCTTGCTCGTCGGCCAAGGCATGCGCGCTACCGGCTTGCACCTCGCGTTCACGCAGCTCCACGGTTTCCCGCGAGGGCAGGAAAGCGCTGAACACCAGCCCGGTGGACGAACTGAGCAGCGGCAAAACCGAACCCAATTGCGTCACCACGGTGATCGCGCGTACCGCCGGCTCAATGTGCACCACCGTCGCGCCCTGGTTACCCCACACGGCCAGAAAGCAGGTTTCATTCAACTCATCGCGCAACTCCGCCAGCGGCAGCGCGCCGACTTTCAACACGTCCATGCTGCTCAGCGCAGCCAGGCCCACGCGCAACGCTTCGCGGCCCAGGCCGTAATGGTTGGTGGCGGTGTTCTGTTCGGCAAACCCCGAGGCAATCAGCGCCTGCAAATAGCGGTGCACTTTGCTCGCCGGCATTTGCACATGCTCCGCCAGGCGCGACAGCGAGGTGGCCGGCGACAGTTCGGCAAGCGCCTTGAGAATATCGGTGCCCACTTCGGCCGAGCGGACTTTCTGTTTACCGGTGTCGCGGGGCTTTTCCATGGGGGCGCGGGAATCCGAAAGATGAATGGGCGTCTTTATAGCTTGACGCTCAAGAGTGATCAAATTACGTTATGCGTAAACCGATTACGATAAAAATAACAGACCCTCAGAGGACGCTGCATGAACCTCGAATACCTGTCGGGCTTCGGCAATCAATTCGCCAGCGAAGCCCTGCCCGGCGCGCTGCCCGTTGGCCAGAACTCCCCGCAAAAAGCCCCTTACGGCCTGTACGCCGAACTGTTCTCCGGCACCGCGTTCACCATGCTCCGCAGCGAAGCCCGGCGCACCTGGCTGTACCGCATTCAGCCGTCGGCCAATCACCCGGCGTTCGTCAAACTTGAGCGGCAACTGGCCGGTGGGCCGCTGGGCGCGGTGACGCCGAATCGGCTGCGCTGGAACCCGCTGGAGATGCCCGGCGAGCCCACGGATTTTATCGACGGGCTGGCAGGCATGGTCGCCAACGCGGCGTCGGAACAGGCGTCAGGCATCAGCATTTACAATTACCAGGCCAATCGCTCGATGGAGCGGGTGTTCTTCAACGCCGATGGCGAATTGTTGATCGTCCCCCAGCAAGGTCGCCTGCGCATTGCCACTGAGTTGGGCGCGCTGGACGTCGAACCGCTGGAAATCGCCGTGCTGCCGCGTGGCCTGAAATTTCGCGTCGAGCTGCTCGATGCTCAAGCGCGCGGCTATGTCGCGGAAAACCACGGCGCGCCGCTGCGTCTGCCCGACCTTGGCCCGATTGGCAGCAATGGCCTGGCCAACCCGCGTGACTTCCTCACCCCGGTCGCGCGGTACGAAGACCTCAAGCAACCGACCACACTGGTGCAAAAATTTCTCGGCGAACTGTGGGCCTGCGAGTTGGACCATTCGCCGCTGAACGTGGTGGCCTGGCACGGCAATAACGTGCCATACAAATACGACCTGCGCCGCTTCAACACCCTCGGCACGGTGAGTTTTGACCACCCGGACCCGTCGATTTTCACCGTGCTGACCTCGCCCACCAGCGTGCACGGCCTGGCCAACCTCGACTTTGTGATCTTCCCGCCACGCTGGATGGTGGCCGAAAACACCTTCCGTCCGCCGTGGTTCCACCGCAACCTGATGAACGAATACATGGGCTTGATCCAGGGCGCGTACGACGCCAAGGCCGAGGGTTTCCTGCCCGGCGGCGCGTCGCTGCACAGCTGCATGAGCGCCCATGGCCCGGACGGCGAAACCTGCACCAAGGCGATCAACGCAGAACTGGCGCCGCACAAGATCGATAACACCATGGCCTTCATGTTCGAAACCAGCCAAGTGCTGCGCCCCACCCAGTTCGCCCTTGAATGCGCGCAACTGCAAACCAGCTATGACGCGTGCTGGGCCTCGCTGCCTGCCACCTTCAACCCGAACCGGAGATAACCCATGACTCAGCCAACACTTGCCCGCAGTTGGGTGAACTCCGCCAACGGCCACCGCGATTTCCCCCTGCAAAACTTGCCGCTGGGCGTGTTCAGCATCAACGGCTCGGCACCGCGCAGTGGCGTGGCGATTGGTGATTCGATTCTCGACCTGCATGCGGCGCTGGACGAATTTGACGGCGACGCCCGGCGTGCGGTTGAAGCGGCCGCCGGTGGCCAGTTGAATGCATTCTTCGAACTCGGCCGTGGCCCGCGCGTAGCCTTGCGCGAGCGCCTGTTGGAACTGCTCGCCGAAGGCAGCCCGTTGCAAGCGCGTGAGGCGCAGGTGCTGCACCGCGCCGCCGACTGCGAGTTGCATTTGCCGGCGAACATCAGCGACTACACCGACTTCTATGTCGGCATCGAGCACGCGCAAAACGTCGGCAAACTGTTCCGCCCTG
This sequence comes from Pseudomonas kitaguniensis, assembly GCF_009296165.1. Lineage (GTDB taxonomy): Bacteria > Pseudomonadota > Gammaproteobacteria > Pseudomonadales > Pseudomonadaceae > Aquipseudomonas > Aquipseudomonas kitaguniensis. The sequence continues at coordinate 52,449 of NZ_VUAZ01000007.1, forward strand.
ATAGCCCCTTGCTGCCTAACTACAAATACGTGCCGATTGGTTACCACGGGCGCGCCTCGACTGTTCGCCCCTCCGGCACGCAGGTGCGGCGCCCCAAAGGCCAGACGCTGCCCGCTGGCCACACCGAGCCGACGTTCGGCCCGTGCGCGCGCCTGGATTTCGAACTGGAACTGGGCATCTGGATCGGCCAGGGCAATGCCATTGGCGACGCGATTGCGATTGGCGATGCCGCCGAGCATATCGCCGGTTTCTGCCTGCTCAACGACTGGTCGGCGCGCGATATTCAGGCGTGGGAATACCAGCCGCTGGGGCCGTTTTTGTCGAAAAGCTTCATTACCAGCATTTCGCCGTGGGTCGTCACGGCAGAGGCGCTGGAGCCATTTCGCACGGCCCAACCGGCGCGCCCTGAAGGCGACCCGCAGCCGCTGTCTTACCTGCTGGACCCGCGTGATCAGGCGGCTGGCGGCTTTGATATCGAATTGGAGGCGTTGCTGACCACCGCCGCCATGCGCGAACAAAACCTGCCGGCCCATCGCCTGACGCTGAGCAACACCCAGTACATGTACTGGACCGTGGCGCAAATGGTCGCGCATCACAGCGTCAACGGTTGCCAGTTGCAGGCCGGTGACCTGTTTGGTTCGGGCACCTTGTCGGGGCCGCAGCCAGCGCAATTCGGCAGCCTCTTGGAGATCACCGAAGGCGGCAAAAAGCCGATTGAATTGGCCTCCGGCGAGGTGCGCAAGTTCCTTGAGGACGGCGATGAAATCATCCTGCGTGCGCGTTGCAGCCGCGAAGGTTTTGCCTCCATCGGCTTCGGCGAATGCCGTGGCACTGTGGTCGCGGCGCGCTAAGAGGGCAGGGTGATGGAACTCTATACCTATTACCGCTCGACCTCGTCGTACCGCGTGCGTATCGCCTTGGCGCTCAAGGGTCTGGACTTCACGGCGCTGCCGGTGAATTTGCTGGTGCCGGCAGGCGGCGCCAATCGCCAGCCCGAGTATTTGGCGATCAACCCGCAGGGCCGCGTGCCGGCCTTGCGCACCGACGACGGCGACCTGTTAATTCAATCGCCGGCGATCATCGAGTACCTGGATGAACGTTATCCACAGGCGCCGCTGCTCTCGAAAAACCTGATAACCCGTGCACATGAGCGCGCGGTGGCGTCGATCATCGGCTGCGATATTCACCCGCTGCACAACTCCAGCCCGCAGAACCTGCTGCGGCAGTGGGGGCATGATGAGGCGCAAGTGCTCGAATGGATCGGGCATTGGGTCAGCCAGGGCTTGGCGACGGTAGAACAGTTGATTGGCGACACGGGGTTTTGTTTCGGCGAGCAGCCGGGGCTCGCGGACGCGTTCCTGATTCCGCAGTTGTATGCAGCGGAGCGCTTCAAGGTGCCGCTGGCGGCGTACCCGCGAATCGGCCGGGTGGCCGCGTTGGCGGCGCAGCATCCGGCGTTTGTGCAGGCGCATCCGGCCAATCAGCCGGATACACCCTGAGTCATTGAGGGCGCTGATTTTTTGGAGAGTGGGCTGCTGTGGTGAGCAAGCCAAGTATTTCAGTGCACGACCGCGCTGGGCGGCAGGCTGCCCAGCCGCTCGGTCAAGCGCAGGCGCTGGATCGGGTCTTCGCTGAGCAATAAGGCATGTTCCAGGTCAAAACGCTCGGCGCTCGGGCAATCCAGGCGCTGGTACAGGCTGGCCCGCGCCAAGTAATCGGCGGCGCTGGCATTGCCCAGCTCCAGCACGCGTTCGGCATCGACCAAGGCGGCCAGCGGCGCGTCGTTGGAGAGGTGCAGTTGGCGCAGGTTGCGAGACAGCCGTTGCAGGATCGAGCGCGGTTCGGCGGTGATCAGGTGGTCGGCGTGCAACTTAAGGTTCGGCCCGTACTGACGGTGCAGCAATTCGCGACAGTCATTCGGGTACAGGCGCCGCCCGCCGCACGGGTCGAGCAAATGATCGGCACCGGGCACGCGCAGCAAAAAATGCCCAGGGAAGTTCACGCCGACCATGGGGATGTTCAAGCGCCGTGCCATCTCCAGCGCGATCAGGCCCATGGCCAGAGGTTGCCCGCGTTTGCGCTGCAGCACTTGGTCGAGCAAAGCAGCGGCGGGGCGCAGCGGGCTAAAGTCGTCCTGAGCATACCCGAGGTCGTTCATCCGTCGCAGCAGTGGCTGGCCGAGTTCATCTGCCGGCAACAGCGGCATGCCGGTGCTGAGCTGTTGTTGCAGCACGCTGAGTTCTTGCAGGATCATCGGCGGCCGCACGTCCGAGTCGTGCTCGGCAGCAATCCACAGCGCCGCTTCAAACAGCGCAGGGGGTGAACGGTCCAGGCAGGCGAAAAAAGCTTTGCGGGGATTCATTGCATTCTCCGGCGTATGCCCCCGTTTTAGCCTTGCTGCGAATTTTCGTCCAGTGACTTAATAAATTTCCTGCCTGCTTATGTCACAGGTCCCACAAAATCGGCTGGGCTTATTCCAGCGCACTTCAGCAGTTTTCTGCCGCAAGCCTATACTTGGCCTCTAACAGACGTGATCCGGGAGCTTGACGATGTTTGCTCTCATGCACAGCAACCGCCTTGAATCGCTGCACCTGAGCATCGACCCGGTGACCGGGCTGAAAGCCGTGATAGCCATTCATAACAGCCGCTTGGGCCCAGCCTTGGGCGGTTGTCGCTATCTTGCCTACGCCGACGATGAAAGTGCCGTGGCCGATGCCGCGCGCCTGGCCCGGGGCATGAGCTACAAAGCCGCGCTGGCCGGCCTGCCAGTGGGCGGCGGCACGGCGGTGATCATCCGCCCGGTGCACGTCGAAAGCCGCGCGGCCTTGTTTGAGGCGTTCGGCCGCTGCATCGAAAGGCTCGACGGCCGCTTCATCACCGCCATCGACAGCGGCACCTCGGTGGCCGACATGGATTGCATCGCTCAACACACCCGCTTCGTCACCAGCACCACCGCCGCCGGCGACCCCGCGCCGCATGCCGCCATGGGTGTGTTCACCGGCATTCGCACCACCGCCATGGCGCGTTTGGGCAGCGACAACCTCGAAGGCTTGCGCGTGGCGGTTCAAGGCCTCGGCAACGTAGGTTATGCACTGGCCGAACAACTGCACGCCGCCGGCGCTGAACTGTTGGTCAGCGACATCGACCCCGGCAAAGTGCAACTGGCCATGGAACAACTTGGCGCCCACCCCATCGCCAACGACGCCTTGCTCAGTACGCCCTGCGACATCCTCGCGCCTGCGGCCTCGGCGCCGTGTTCAACCGGCACAGCGTCGGCCAACTGCGCTGCGCAGCCGTGGCCGGTTCCGCCAGCGCGCAACTGAGCAACCTCGACATCGCCGACCAGTTGGAGGCGCGCGGCATCCTCTACGCCCCGGACTACGTGATCAACTCCGGCGGCCTGATCTACGTCGCGCTCAAACACGGCGGCGCCGAGCTGGCCGACATCACCGCGCACCTGTCGAACATCGGCACCCGCCTCACCGAAATCTTCGCCCACGCCCAAGCCGAAAAACGCTCACCCGCACGCGTCGCAGACGAATTGGCCGAGCGCCTGCTGTACAAATAAGCCAGGCATTAAAAAGCCCTGAATCGTTGATTCAGGGCCTGTTCAATTCGGGCTTACTCCGCCGCTGCGTTGAGCAACTCGGACAAGGCATCCGGTTGGCTCTTGAACGCCTTGGCAAACACATCGCGATTCTTCGCCATGTAGATACCGGCTTCTTCCACCTGCTGCTCGCTCAGCGACGGCACGGCTTTTTGCAACACTTCTGCCAGCAACTCAGCGAGTTCAAGCATCTTGTCATGACGATCAGCTTCGGCTTTATCCATGAACAAACGCTCCAGATCTCGGCTGCTGCGGTATACCACTTCGACGGCCATTCACCACCTCACATGCCTTCACGATAGTTGTCTTTTGCGAATACTGTATTTATATACAGCAAAAAGAGTAAGCCAAACCGCCGGGTTTGGGTAGTAGTTTTTTAATGTAGCCGGGAAATAGGGGTTTGCTACAACGGAAATTTCGTACGGCGCGGTGAGGTTGCCGCGTAATCCTGCGTTGGTTTACCTTCTCCGGGTCTTGCAGCTGCAGGGCCGAGCTTGGCGGCTCGATTAAGGTAAACCTATTCAGTTAACTACGGAGCTGCACAATGGGAACAAATACCTCCCGTAACGCCGACCATTTGAATCCAGAGCCGCCTGTCACGCTCTTCAACGTAACCCGGAAAACTGACACCGAAACCCTACTGGCCAACGCCAGTGAAACCTTAAGCAGTGCCCGTGAAATGGCCAATACGCTGGCATTTGACCTTGAAGGTCCGCAGCGAAGCCTGGTACTGGCTATTCACCAGTTGGTTGAAATGGGCGGCCTGCTTGTCGAACGAGCACTGGAGCAAGTCGCCCCAGCCTGACGCCAATCCGGCGCTCGCAAGCCTGTTCTGGCTTACACACCTGTTCAGGCCTGCGAGGTTATCGTGGCGAGCGCGCCCTTTGTGGCGAGCGGGCTTGCTCGCGTTGGGCTGCGAAGCGGCCCCAATTCAGGCGATGATGTTTTTTCAGGTAAAACCGGGTTGCAGGTTTCAGGGCCGCTGCGCGCCCCATCGGGAGCAAGCCCCCTCGCCACTGCAAGCCGCCTTCCCACAGCGCCCCCCGCCACAGGTTATGTGTTTGCCTTGTGTCTCATGTCAGGCGGCCATCATCTCACTTCCCAGCCTCTGGCCTTTTTTCTGCATGCAGAATAACCGTCACGTCCAACCCGCATTATCCGGTCGAGCCGACCTAAGGAAACATCATCGTGAAAATCAACTGGGCCGAAAGGCTGCGCCAGCAAGTCCATGGGCTGGCTGAGTCGCTGGGCAACCTGTTCGTCGAGACCTTCCACTACCTGGCGCTGTTCGCCATTGGTGCGGTGACCGCTTGGGCCGCGGTGATGGAATTTCTGGGAATGCTGGAGAACGGTCACATCAAGATTGATGACATCTTGCTGCTGTTCATCTACCTGGAATTGGGCGCGATGGTCGGGATTTACTTCAAGACCAACCACATGCCGGTGCGCTTTCTGATCTACGTGGCAATCACCGCATTAACCCGCCTGCTGATCTCCAACGTGTCCCACCACAACCCGCCCGACATCGGCATCATCTACCTGTGCGGCGGTATTCTGCTGTTGGCGTTCTCGATTCTGGTGGTGCGCTATGCGTCGTCGGCCTTCCCGTCGATGAAGATCGAAGGCCCGCGCCGCAAGGGCGGGGCCAGCCTGGAGACCGAGAAGGGCGAGCTTTAAAGCCCGGCGCTTAAGGGCAGAGGACGGGCGGGCGGTGGTTGCAAGAGTTTGTGACTGTCGCCGTCGGTCATTACCGCCAGAATCTCCATGGCGCTGTGGCCGTGCTCGATGGCGATGCCGAACTGAATGCTTTGTACCAGGCGTTTGAGGCGTTGCGGGTCGTTGCGTTGTTCGGCGCTGATCATGCGTTTGGCGACCACGCCCTCCTCGTTGGAGAGGGTGAGCATGATGCTGCCATCCAGCCGCTGGATGCTCAGGTTGACTCGGTAATTGGGCGTGAAGGTGTCGGTGATGATCTGAAAAGGATTGTCCATGGTGCGTTACCGCCTGATAAGAACATGCAGTCATTGACGACCGGTGTCGGGTTTAGTTCGCGTTGCCTGACCGCCGGCCACTCCATCGCTGAGGTTTCACAAGGTCCGTTTTCCCTCAAAGGCTGTACAGCAAGGTGCGTGCCGTACAGCTATTTTCAGTCAGCGATAAACCACTGTGGGAGGCGGCTTGCTGCCGATGACGGTGGTTCAGCCGAGTATTTATTGGCTGAACCAGCGCTATCGGGAGCAAGCCCCCTCCCACATTATTTTTTGCAGTGCGCTTGAGGCGGGTGACCTGTTTCAGGGCAGTCGCGCAAAAACGATCGCAGACAGCGCAGTCAGCATTCGACCCAATTGACGGCGAGGCCGCCGCGTGACGTTTCTTTGTATTTGTCGTGCATGTCGGCGCCGGTATCGCGCATGGTGCGAATGACCCGGTCGAGGGAGATAAAGTGTTTGCCGTCGCCGCGCAGGGCCATTTGCGTGGCGTTGATCGCCTTGACCGCAGCGATCGCGTTGCGCTCGATGCACGGCACTTGCACCAGGCCGCCGACCGGGTCGCAGGTCAGGCCGAGGTTGTGTTCCAGGCCGATTTCGGCGGCGTTTTCCAGTTGTTCCGGGGTGGCGCCGAGAATGTCGGCCAGGCCGGCGGCGGCCATCGCGCAGGCGGAGCCGACTTCGCCCTGGCACCCGACTTCGGCACCCGAGATGGAGGCGTTTTTCTTGCAGAGAATGCCGACCGCCGCAGCGGCCAGGAAAAAATTCACCACGTCGTCATCTGACGCGTCGGGGTTGAACTTCATGTAGTAATGCAGCACCGCCGGGATGATGCCCGCCGCGCCATTGGTTGGTGCGGTGACCATGCGCCCGCCGGCAGCGTTTTCTTCGTTGACGGCGAGGGCGAACAGGTTGACCCATTCCATCGCCGACAAGGTTGAGGTGATGACATTCGGTTTGCCGATTTCGAGCAAGGCGCGGTGCAACTTCGCCGCGCGGCGTGGCACGTCCAGCCCGCCCGGCAAGATGCCTTCATGACGCAAGCCTTGCTCGACACATTCGCGCATTACCGACCAGATATGCAGCAGCCCACTGCGGATCTCTGCATCGCTGCGCCACGCGCGCTCATTGGCCAGCATCAGTTCGGAAACCCGCAGACCGTGTTCACTGCACAGGGCCAACAGCTCGACGGCGCTGGAAAAGTCGTAGGGCAGCACCACATCGCTGGCAGGTGCGATGCCGGAGGCGGCTTCTTCAGCTTCGATGATAAAACCACCGCCCACCGAGTAATAGGTTTGCTCGCTGAGCAGGCCGTTGTCGCCATACGCGTGCAGGGACATGGCGTTGGGGTGGTAGGGCAGGCTTTCGTCCAGCAGCAGGAGGTCGGTGCGCCAGTTGAAGGCAATGTCCTGTTTGCCAGCCAGTAGCAGCCTGCCGGAGTCGCGCAGTTGCTGGATACGCGTGTTTATCGAGGCGGGATCGACCTGATCCGGCCATTCACCCATCAAGCCCATCACGCAGGCGCGGTCGGTGGCATGGCCGATGCCGGTGGCAGACAGCGAGCCGTAGAGGCGCACTTCGACACGGCGCGTGGCGCTCAGCAGTTGTTGGCCTGCCAGCGCGTGGGCAAAGGTCGCCGCCGCGCGCATGGGGCCAACGGTGTGCGAGCTGGAGGGGCCGATGCCGACTTTGAATAGATCGAAAACGCTGATAGCCATGCTTAAGCCTTACAAGCAATGCAAAAGAATTCGCTGCCATGTTTTGTAGCGCAGGCGGGATTAGCGCGATACTGACCCTCTGGATTGGCACTGACCAACGAATTATCCTAAGACACCCTTTAGCAGGACTAAACACTATGGCTCGCCCTCTGCATGCTCAAACGTATGTCTGGCTGCACGTTTTTTCCTGTGCCGCGCGGCATTTGTCGTTCACCCGCTGCGCCGAAGAGCTGCACATCACGCCGGGGGCGGTGAGCCAGCAAATTCGTCAGTTGGAGGAACGTTTGGGCTTTCGGCTGTTTCACCGGCGCGCGCGCGGCGTGGAACTGAGTGCCGAGGGGCAGCGCTTGGCCGCGACAGTGGCCGAGGCCTACGGCAGCATTGATGCCGAGTTGCAGCGGTTGGACGCGGGCATGATCAGCGGCACGTTGCGCCTGCGTTCGATTCCCTCGTTCCTCGGCAAGTGGCTGACCCCGCGTTTGCCGCGCTTGCAACAACGTTTCCCGGACATCCAGCTGCGCCTGGTGGCCGAAGACAGCAGCGTTGCCCTGCACGAGGGCGATTTTGACTTGGCCATCGACTTGAATGACGGCAGTTACCCCGGCCTGCTATCCACAGCCTTGCTTGATGAGCAGATTTTTCCGGTGTGCGCCCCCAGTTTGCTGCGCGGTCGACCACCGCTGCATGGCCCGGCCGACCTAGTGCATTTTCCGCTGTTGCACGACATCACTGCCTGGCGTGGGAGTTATGAGTACGCCGAGTGGGAGTTTTACCTGAATGCCATCGGCTACCACGGCGCTGATGTACGGCGCGGGCATACCTTCAATCGCAACCACCTGACCATTGAGGCCGCCATTGCCGGCATGGGCGTGGCCATCGCGCGGCGCACCTTGCTTAACGATGAGCTGGAGCGCGGCACCTTGATCGTGCCGTTCGGCCTCGCCGTGCCGAACCATAAACGTTACGTGTTGCTGTATGCGCCAGGTGCGTTGAACCATCCGGGCGTGCGCGCGGTGCATGACTGGCTGGTGGAGGAAGCGGGGATTTTTCGCGTTTTGCACCCGTTGGGAGAGGGCACTTATACGGATCGTTTGGCGTAAGCAGATGTAACTAACTCCCCACCCTAACAGCGTTTTTGCTCCTCGTCAGACTTAATTTGTAATGTGGGATTTATCTTTGCAAAGGGCTTGAAATGTTCTTCCGAGTGCTCAATTGTGTAATCAAGAGGTCATCGTTACACCGTACCGGTGTTGCAGTTGTGGCCTCTCGCGAGCTAGCTGAAATAAGGGAAGAACTATGCAAATCCAAGTCAATAGCGATAACCATATTGAAAGCAGCATCCGACTGGAGGAGTGGGTACGTACTACCATTGAGAGCACGCTCGAACGTTATGAAGAAGACCTGACCCGGGTTGAGGTCTACCTGAAAGATGAGAACGGCGACAAGCCCGGTCCTCACGATTTAAGCTGCCGCCTGGAAGCGCGGCCAAAGGGCCATCAGCCGGTCTCTGTGCTGCACAAGGCCGATACGCTTGAACAGGCGATCGACGGCGCCGCCAACAAGCTCGACCATGCGCTGGAACATCTGTTTGGCAAACTGCAAGGCAAGCCGCGCGCTGCCGGGAAAACCCAGCCGACCATCAAAGTCAACGAAGATGAGCTTGAACAGGAGTTTCTGGAAAAAGAACGCGCCGTGTTTAACAACGGATAGCTGACCGTTCTTTGATCCCTACTAAAACGCTCGCGATTGCAGGCCCGTTTTTGTTACAGCGGCCAAAAGCCTGGCACGCGGTTAGAACGCGATGGAGGTTTGCACGTACACCGTGCGCGGCTCGCCTACGTATTTGCCTTTGTTGTTGTCGTCGAACGAGCGCGTGTAGTACTGCTTGTTGAGGATATTTTTGACACCGACCGCCACGTTCAAGTCCGACAGCTGTGGGCCGAAGTCATACGCCGCGCGGCTGCTGAACAGCATGTAACCGGGGATGCGCCCGGTACTGCCGTCGGCACTTTCGGCCTGGGTGTTGGCGTTGTCGGCGAACTGGCTGCTCTGGTAGCTGCTGTCCAGGTTGAGCTTCCAGCGGCCTTCGGTGTAACCGACGCCCAACGTGCCTTTGTGCTTGGACGAGAAGGGCACGCGGTTGCCTTTGTTCGCGCCGTCTTCGCGGATGGTCGCATCGACGTAGGCGTAGGTGGCGTACACATCAAAACCTGCCAGCGCCGGGCTCAACCCGTCGAGCGCGTAGTTGATGCTCGACTCGATGCCTTGGTGGCGCGTTTCGCCACGCGCGATCACCGAATCGGTGGCCTGGTTGCTGTCGTACTGGTTGTCGAAGTTGATCAGGAACGCGCCGATCTCCGCGCGCACCGTGCCGTTGTCATAGCGCGTGCCGAGTTCCCAGGTGCGCGCCTTTTCCGGTTTCACTTCGTCGTTAGTCACGCGGTTCGGCATCTGGCTGTACTGCACGCTGCCGAACGAGCCTTCGGTGTTGGCGTAAAGGTTCCAGTCTGCGGTGAGGTGGTAGAGCACGTTCAACGCCGGCAGCGCGGTGTTGTAGTCGCCCTTGTACTTCACGTTGGTCAAGTTGTTGGTCTGCTGCGACTCGATCATCTCGTAGCGCACGCCCGGGGTGATGGTCCACTTGCCAATATCAATGCGGTCATCGACGAAAAACGCATTGGCCTCGGTGGCGCCACGCGTGTCGCGGTCGTTGCGGCTATTGGTGTCGGGCATTTGCTGGTTGGCAGTGATCGGCGTGCGGTAGCGCAATTCGTGGCCGGCTTCGTTGATGTAGCGGTAGCCGATGCCCACTTCATGGCTGCTCGGGCCGAGGTCGAAGCCTTGCGCAAAGCGGGTTTCCAGGCCGCGTACCCAGTACTCGCGCGGCGACAGCGAGAGGAAGTTGCCTTGGTCGAGGTAGCCATTACGCAAGGTGGTGGTGAAGAAGGTGTTGGCGGTGAATTCGCGGCGGTCTTCCTGGTAGCGGTAACCGGCGTTGAACATCGTACGGCGGCCCCAGAATTTGTCGTAGGGGCGAGTCGACTGGTACGGATCAGCCTTGTAGTCCTTGACGTTCAAGCCACCCGGCATATCGGCCTGGCCTTCGTAGTACTGCGCCATGGCATTGAAGCTGTTGGCGTCGTCCAGTTGGTATTTGCCCTTGAGAATCAGGTCGTCGATACGCGTGTTGCTGTTTTCACGCCAGTCGCCGCCACGCGTGCCGGAGTACAGGATCGCGCCGCCGAGGCCATTGTCAGCGGTGCCGCCGGCCAGCAGGTTGCCGGTGGTTTTAAAGCCGTCGTGGCTGGAAGACGGGCTGGTTTCAGTCTGCAAGCCGCCTTTGACCGTTGGCGCATCCGGGATCGCGCGGGTCACGAAGTTGACGATGCCGCCGACGTTTTGCGGGCCGTAGCGCACCGCGCCGCCGCCGCGCACCACGTCCACGGCGTCCATGTTGCCCATGCTGATCGGCGCGAAGGACAGTTGCGGTTGGCCATACGGCGCAAACGGCACCGGGATGCCGTCCATCAGCACGGTGGAGCGCGACGCCAGGCGTGGGTTGAGCCCGCGAATACCGAAGTTCAGCGCCATGTCATGGCTGCCGGTGCCGTTGTTGTCCGGTGCGTTGACGCCGGGGATGCGGTTGAGCACGTCGCGGGCTTGAGTGGCACCCTGGCGCTCGAACTCCTCGCGGCGGATCACGTCACGCGCGCCGGCGTGTTCGAACACGTTGGTTTGCGCCGCGTCGCCGAGCCAGTCGCCGACCACGCTGGAGGTTTGCAGCTCAAGGGTGGCGGGCGCGCTGGCCGGTTGCACGCTGTAGGCGTTGTCGCCCTCGGCGCGCGCTTGCAGGCCGGTGCCTTCGAGGAGTTTTTGCAGCCCTTCAGCGGTGCTGAAATTGCCCGACAAACCACGGCTCTGCAGGCCCGCCGTGACCTCTGAGCCGAACGAAATCAACACGCCCGACTCGCGCCCGAATTGATTAAGGGCGGCTTCCAGCGACGCCGGGGCGATGTGATACGGCTTGGCATCGGCCGCCATTACCGGCGGCAGTGCGCTGAGGCTGAGGCTGGCGCCGAGTAGCAGTTGGCGCAAGGTGCGGGCGAGAAGGGTCGGTTGCTGGGGCATTAAGGGCGGTCCTGAGAAGGAAGGATCAAGGTGGCTTTCCTTCTCTGTCACGCGAGGTGTGGAAAACGGCTCAGAGTATTTTGAATAAAGTCGAAAAAATTACGCGCGTGCCTGCACGGTCACCCAATAGCGGGTAAAACGCCGCACGTGAACCGGCAGGCTGACCTCCAACAGGTCGAGAATACGTTCGCTGTCGTCCAGCGGGTAACTGCCGGACAGCAGCAGGTTGGCCACTTGCGGGTCGCAGTTAAGTTGCCCGCGACGGTAGCGGCCCAACTCGGCCAGAAAATCCTCCAGGCGCATGTGCGCAGCCACCAGCATGCCGTCGCCCCACGCACCGCTGTTGGCGTCGACAGGGCGCGGCGTGTCCCAGCCTTTGCGGGTGAAATTGACCTGGCGCGCGGCCTCAACGCTCAGCGGCAGGCCGCTGTAGCGGTTGGGCATCACCTCGACGTGGCCGTCGAAAACCGCCAATTGGGTGTGGTCATTGAACTGGCGCACATTCAGCCGAGCCGCCTGGCTGCTGAGCAGGCCTTGGCCGGTCAGCACCTGCAGCGGCGCAGTGCCGGCGCGGCTGGTCAGCAATATCTCGCCTTCCAGCAGGCGGATAACCCGCGCGACGCCATCAAAATGCACGTCCACTGCGCTGCCGGTGTTGAGCTGCAATTGGCTGCCATCGGCCAACTGCACCTTGCGGCGCTCGCCGATGGGGCTGCGGTAGTCGGCGGTCAGCGGCGGCAAGATATGCTGCTGGCGCAGGCTCCAGGCCGCGGCAGAACCGGCGCCGAGAATCAGCATCAGCTTGAGCGCCTGGCGCCGGCTGCGTGATGTCGGCGCATTCAAGGCCGCATGCGCCAGTGGCGAAGGCATGCCACGCAGGCGCTGGTTGACGCGTTGTATATGGTCCCACGCGCGTTGATGTTCGCTGTGCGCTGCCAGCCATTGTTGCCAGGCCGCTTGCTGGCGCGGGTTGAGCGCGCCTTGCTGCATTTCCATCAGCCAATGCACGGCTTGCTCGGCCACCTGCGTAGAAAAATTCATAAGGCGAAGTAACAGCGCATGGCGGCTTTATTAAGGTGGCGCTTGACGGTGGCGATCGAGATGCCCAGTTCACAGCCAATTTGCGCGTAAGTAAGGCCGTCGAGCTGGGCCAGCAGGAACGCGCGCTTGACCAGAGCGGGCAGGCCGTCGAGCAGTTGGTCGAGCTCCAGCAGGGTTTGCAGGATAATCGCGCGTTCTTCTTCCGACGGCGCCACGTGTTCAGGGCATTGCGCCAAGGCATCGAGGTAGGCGCGCTCGAGGTCCTGGCGACGGTAAAAGTTGAACAATACGCGCTTGGCCACGGTGGTGAGAAAGGCGCGGGGTTCGATCAGCGTTGGCGTTTCGCGTGCGCTAAGCACCCGTATAAAGGTGTCTTGGGCCAGGTCGGCCGCGCTTTCCGGGCAGCCGAGCTTGCGTCGCAACCAGCCGGTGAGCCAGTGGTGATGGTCGTGGTACAAGACTTCGACGGTGTTGGACGGCTGCAACGCGATCACCCTTCGCCGCATGCAGGCGAGCATCGGCAGGTTTTAGAGAACAAGAACTGTTCGCATTGTAGGGCGCATGACCAGGTTCGGCAATCGCGCTTTGGCGGTGATTCATCCGTTCTCTTTTGCTTATGAGAATATTTATCATTAATATTGCGCGCTGACGAACCTGGCGCCTCCTGCATGAAAAGCAAAAGCTCACTGCCCGTTACCTACCGTCTGGCCGTTACGTCACGCGTACTGGCTGCCGTGGTGGGCGGCTATTTGATGGCTTCTTTGGCGAGCATTTGCCTGGCGCTGTGGCTGCCGGTCGCCCGTGCAGACGCGGTGGTCACCGGCATGATGAGTTCGTTTGTGTTCTATCTGCTGGCGGTACTTTGGTGCTTTGCCTGCCGCACGGCGTTGCGCGCCTGGTTGGGCGTGATGCTGCCCTGTGCACTGTTTGCGACTCTGGCGGGTGTGGGCTTGTGGATGGCACGCACATGAAAGAGGGCTTTCGTCAGGCCATGGCCTGGTTGCACACCTGGGCCGGTTTGATTTTTGGCTGGCTGCTGTTTGCGATTTTCCTGACCGGTACCTTGTCCTATTTCAAGGATGAAATTACCCACTGGATGCAGCCCGAGGTGCAGGCATACCCGTTGGACGATGCCCGCAGCCTTGCCGCCGCCCAAACCTATTTGCAGCAACAGGCGCCCAATGCCGCGCGCTGGTTTATCAGCCTGCCGGACAGCCGCACCCCTGGCCTGTCGGTGATGTGGCAAGACAAGGTCGACCCCGGCAAGCGCGGCGACTTCGTTCAAAAAGTCCTCGACCCGGTCACCGCTCAACCGGTCCAGGCCCGCGACAGCAAGGGCGGCGAATTTTTCTATCGCTTTCACTTCCAGTTGCAAATGCCTCACCCATGGGGCCGCTGGCTGTCGACCATCGCCGCGATGGTGATGTTTGTCGCGCTGATCACCGGCATCATCACCCACAAAAAAATCTTCAAGGACTTCTTCACCTTCCGCCCGCGCAAAGGCCAGCGTTCCTGGCTGGACGGGCATAACGCGGTGGGCGTGCTGGTGCTGCCGTTTCACTTGATGATCACCTACAGCAGCCTGGTGATCTTCATGAGCATGGTGATGCCGGCGCCGATCCTTGCTTCCTACGGCGGCGACAGCCGGGCGTATTTCAATGAGGTGTTCCCCGCTACCAACAACGCGCCGGCGCTGGGCCAGCCGGGTAAATTGCTGCCGTTGTTGCCGATGTACCAGCAAGCGCGCGAGCAGTGGGCGGGCGGGCATGTTAGCCGTCTGGTGGTGAATAACCCGAGTGATGTGAACGCCTCGGTGAATGTGCTTCGCGCAGGTTCCGACCGCGTGGTGAATGATTTCGGCAGCACCGTGTCGTTCAACGGCACCACCGGCGAATTGCTGCGAGTGAGTGGCGAACAATCGCTGGCGTCGGCCATCGGCGGCAGTTTTTATGGTCTGCACATGGGCCACTTCGCTGGCCCGGTGCTGCGCTGGCTGTACTTTATCTGCGGCCTGGCGGGCACGGCGATGATCGGCACGGGCCTGGTGATCTGGCTCGGCAAGCGCCAGCTCAAGCACGCTAAAACCAAGGTGATGCCGTTCGAGTTGCGGCTGGTGGAAGTGCTGAATATGGCCAGCATGACTGGGCTGATGATCGCCATCGCGGCGTTTTTCTGGGCCAACCGACTGTTGCCGGTGAATTTCGCCGAGCGCTCCGACTGGGAAGTGCAGGCGTTCTTCGCTGCCTGGGGCCTGAGCCTGTTGCACGCGGTGCTGCGTCGAGGTCGCCGGGGTTGGGTGGAGCAATTGAGCTTTGGCGCGCTGCTGTTTGTGTCGATTCCACTGCTCAATGCGCTGACCACCTCACACCACTTGGGCGTGTCCGTGGCCAGAGGCGACTGGGCCATGGCCGGTTTCGACCTGACCTGCCTGGCCAGCGGCGTGTTCCTTGGCTGGGCCGCCTGGAAAATGCAGCACCGCGCGGCGCCGCAACCCAAGGCCGGGCGCGCGCGGGCATTGACGCTCAAGCAAGAGGCGAACTGAATGCTGCTCGCACTGCTGATGTGCTACGCCGGGTTTGCCGCGCTGTGCTTGTCCACCGACCGCCATCACGGCGAGTTGCTGCACAGCACGTTATTGCCTCGCAGGCGCCTTGCGTTGCGCGTGGCCGGTTGGTCGCTGTTGCTGCTGTCGATCGCGCCGGCGGTGGCGGCCTCAGGCTGGGGCCAGGGCTTGGTGGAGTGGTGTGCGGTGTTGATGTTCAGCGCATTGCTGCTGGTGTTGCTGTTGCCGTATCGGCCAAGGTTGGCCTTGATGCTGGCGGGCGTCGGCCTGCTGGCCAGCCCGGTTGCGGCCGTCGCCTTATTCTGAGCCACCGATGATGATCAGCACGCCACCCGAATCCCAAGACAACCCGCACCCGGAGGCGGCCGGTGGGCGTGCGCATTTTTTGCAGGTGTTTTTGTCGCAGCGCTCGCAAATGGAAGCCCTGGTCAGCCGACGCGTAGGCTGCCGCGCCACGGCGGCCGACTTGGTGCAAGACCTGTTTCTGCGTTTTTGGCGCAGGCCATTGGTGCAGGTCGAAGAACTCAGCACCTATCTGTTGCGCTGCGCCGGTAACATCGCCATCGACCACTTGCGCAGCGAGGGCGCGCGCGTGCGCAGCAACGAAGGCTGGCTGCCCGAGCAACAGCACAACCAGGGTTGGGAGCCGCAGGCCGCGCTGGAGGCGGGCAACGATTTACGGCATGTCGAAGCCGCCTTGCGCAGTTTGCCCGAGCGCACCCGGCAGATTTTCCTGCTCAACCGCATCCACGGCCGCAAATACGCGCAAATCGCCAAGGCCATGGGGCTGTCCCAAAGTGCCGTGGAAAAACATATGATGCGTGCCCTCGAAGCCTGCAAGGCCAGCCTTCGCGAACCATCGCCCCCACGCACGCCAGGGAAAGCACCGTGAACGTTACCCCCACGCCCGCCCAGGAGCAGGCCGCACTCGACTGGCTGAGCTTGCTGCACGATCAGCCCAGCAGTGGCGACCAGGCTACGTTCAGCCACTGGTTGCGCGCCGACCCTGCGCACGTCGAGGCCTATGCACAGGCCCAGGTGCTGTGGGAGTTGAGCGAAGTGCCGGCGCGCAAACTGGCGAACGAAGAGGCGCTGGCCTTGCAGGGCTACCTCAATGCAATGAACCCCTCCAAACGCGCGCGTGCTGTGCGCTGGTCCGGTGCATTGGCCATGGCCGCCTGCTTGCTGGTGATGGTGTGCATGGGCGGCGGCTGGCAGCCGTCGCGCTGGGTCGATGATCTGGGCGCCGACTATGTGACGGCGCCGGGGCAAGTGAAAACCGTGACCCTGGCCGATCAATCGCAGGTCACGCTGGATGCCGACAGCGCCATCGCCGTGGATTTCAGCCACGGAGAGCGGCATATCCAACTGCGCCGCGGTGCCGGGTTTTTCAGCGTGACCCACACCGGCCAGCCATTTGTGGTCGAGGCCGGCAGCGGTGAAGCGCGGGTGCTGGGCACGCAATTCGAAGTGCGCCTGCAACCGGCCGGGGCTCAGGTGACCGTGCTCTCTGGTCGCGTGGGCGTGACGCCGTCCAGGCAGGGCCGGCAGCAAATTCTGAGCGCAGGCCAGCAAGTGGCTTACGCCGAAGGTGTCGCCTATGGCCTGCAAGCGGTCGACAGCGAATCACGCCTGGCCTGGCGTGATGGTTGGCTGAATTACTACAAAGTGCCGTTGGCCGAAGTGGTTCAGGACTTGGGCCGTTATTACCCTGGCCGCATCCTGCTGCTGAACGATGAAATGGGCGCCAAACGCGTCAGCGGCAGCTTTCCCAGCAAAGACCCGCAGGCGGTGCTGAATGCCTTGCAGGCCGTGTTGGGGTTTGAGCAGCACAGCCTGTTGGGCCGCATGATCGTGCTGCGCTAGGCAAAGGTCTAACGCGGTCGACTGCTTTCACAATTGATTTGCCGGGTTTCAAGAGTGGGTTACTTCAACGCCGCCATGATCGCTTCAGCGTTGAATTCGCGAATCAACGTGCCGTTCACGTCAACAAACGGAATGCCGCCGCCGCCCAAGGCCTCATAGGCCTTGCGCGCCTGGGCGTCCTTCTCGATGTCCAGCGCCTGATACGGCACGCCTTTCTGGTCCAGAAAGCGCCGGATCTGTTTGCAGTAGCCGCACCACTCGGTCGAATAGAGCACCACGCGCGCAGAGCTGCGCACCTGCTCCGACACTACCTGCGAGGGGTTGAACAGCCGCTCGATCTTGCCCCAGTTCTGGATAACCACCACCACCAGCAATACCAGCAGGACTTTTTTAAGAACCCCGCCGAGCATCAGTTACGGCGCTTGAGCTGGTCGGTCAGTTGCGTTGGCAAACCCTTGATGATCAACGTGCCGGCAGCTTCGTCGTATTCGATCTTGTCGCCCAGCAGGTGCGCCTCAAAGCTGATCGACAAGCCCTCGGCGCGGCCGGTGAAGCGGCGGAACTGGTTGAGGGTGCGTTTGTCGGCGGGGATCTCCGGCGACAGGCCGTAATCCTTGTTACGAATATGGTCGTAGAACGCTTTTGGCCGATCTTCATCGATCAAGCCCGAGAGTTCTTCCAGGCCCATCGGCTCGCCGAGCTTGGCTTGGCTGCTCGCGTAATCGACCAGGGTTTTGGTTTTTTCGCGGGCGGATTCGTCGGGCAGGTCTTCGCTTTCAACGAAGTCGCTGAAGGCCTTGAGCAGGGTACGGGTTTCGCCGGGGCCGTCGACGCCTTCCTGGCAGCCGATAAAGTCGCGGAAGTACTCCGAGACTTTTTTACCGTTCTTGCCTTTGATAAACGAGATGTACTGCTTGGACTGCTTGTTGTTCTGCCACTCGGAGACGTTGATGCGTGCGGCGAGGTGCAATTGGCCAAGGTCCAGGTGCCGCGAGGCGGTCACGTCGAGGTCGTCGGTCACCGCCACGCCTTCGCTGTGGTGCAGCAAGGCGATGGCCAGGTAGTCGGTCATGCCTTGTTGGTAGTGGGCAAACAGCACGTGGCCGCCGGTGGAGAGGTTGGATTCTTCCATCAGCTTCTGCAGGTGCTCGACCGCCGTGCGGCTGAAGCGGGTGAAATCCTGGCCGCCGTCGAAATACTCCTTCAACCAGCCGCTGAACGGGTGCGCGCCGGACTCGGCATGGAAGAAACCCCAGGCCTTGCCTTGCTTGGCGTTGTAGCTCTCGTTGAGGTCGGCAAGCATGTTCTCGATGGCGGCGGACTCGGCAAGCTCTGAGTCGCGGGCGTGGAGAACTGCGGGTGTGCCGTCGGGTTTTTTGTCGATCAGGTGGACGATGCAGTGACGGATCGGCATAGGCTTCTCGGCTGGTTGAAGGGGAGCGGTCGGCCTCCCCGAAAAGTCGCCCAGTGTACCGCACCCGTTGGGCATGGCACGCTTCGAAGGGCGTTTTGGGTGCCCTCTGACGGCCTATATGCCTTTTTTTCACGGTTTAGAGCGATAAAGCTGACCAAATGGGTATGTTGAGGCGGATATTTCCCCGTCTCTGTGCTAGTTTTGCCCCGTCTTACGCCAAGTCTCGGCGTTAAGCGTGCATTCAGCATCTGTCAGGTCGAACCAATCCCTGTTTCAAGCATCTATAACCCCGATCTCCGTGGTTATAGCCGGGGTTGCCAGGCCTTGATGGTCGGGCTCGAAGGCTGACACTGCACTCTGCAATCCATATGAATTTGATAGGGAAGGAACACCACAATGGCTATTACTAAAGACCAACTGATCGCTGACCTGGCTGAAGCAGTAGACGCACCGAAAACTACCGTGCGCGCTCTGCTGGACCAACTGAGCCAAGTTGTTGCTGACCAGCTGGAAAACGGCGGCGAAATCACTCTGCCAGGCGTTGGCAAACTGAAAGTGACCGAGCGTCCTGCCCGTACTGGCCGTAACCCTTCGACTGGCGCTGCCATCGAAATCGCTGCCAAGAAAGTTATCAAGCTGGTTGTGGCCAAAGGCCTGACCGACGCTGTTAACAAGTAAGACGCAGCAAAAAAAACCGTGCTCCGGAGCGATCCGGGCACGGTTTTTTGTTGCCTGCGATTTGCTGATCAGTCTTTGCGGGCCCAGCGCTGGCGCCACACTTGCTGCTCGCTCTTGGTCTGGAAGGTCCAGGCGACAAAGCGGCTTTGCTTCTGGCCTTGGGACATCTCGACGACCTGGCTTTCGAGGACACCGGCTTTTTTCAGCGCGATTTCGATGGCCGGCAGGTTGGAGGCTTTGGAGACCAAGGTGCTGAACCACAGCACTTTGTGCTGGAAGTGCGCGCTCTCGGCTATCAGTTGCGTCACGAAGCGCACTTCGCCGCCTTCACACCACAGCTCGGCCGATTGGCCACCGAAGTTCAGTACCGGCAACGTGCGTTTCGGGTCGGCCCGGCCCAGTGCGCGCCATTTACGCTCGCTGCCCTTGGTGGCTTCGTCCATGGAGGCATGGAACGGCGGGTTACACATGGTCAGGTCAAACCGTTCGCCCGGCTCCAGCAGGCCCAGCAAAATCTGCTTGGGATTGGTTTGCTGGCGCAGCTGGATGGCCTTGTTCAGCCCGTTGGACTGCACGATGGCTTTGGCGGCAGCCACGGCGGTCGGGTCGACTTCCGAACCGAGGAAGTGCCAGCGGTAGTCGCTGTAACCGATCAGTGGGTACACGCAGTTGGCGCCCATGCCGATGTCCAGCACCTTGACCGGCGCGCCACGCGGAATCTCGCCGTCGTTGACGCTGGCCAGCAGGTCGGCGAGGAAGTGCACGTAATCGGCACGCCCCGGCACTGGCGGGCACAGGTAATCGGCCGGAATATCCCAATGCTGGATGCCATAGAAGGCTTTAAGCAGCGCCCGGTTGAACACCCGCACCGCGTCCGGGCTGGCGAAGTCGATGCTTTCCTTGCCGTACGGGTTGAGGATCACGAATTTCGCCAGTTCCGGCGTGGTCTTGATCAGCGCCGGGAAGTCGTAACGGCCCTGGTGGCGGTTGCGCGGGTGCAAGGTGGCCTCTTTGCGCGGCGCGACGGGCTTGGCCGTGGCTGCGGTTTTAGGCTTCTTGCGCGAAGGTTTGGGCGTAGTGGGGGCGGTCATGTTAATTCTGGTGTTGGCTCAAAGTGGCGAGCATTGTCACACACCTGAGTCCAACAGGGTCAAATGTGGGAGGGGGCTTGAGCCAGTAATAAGCAGTACCGGGGCAAAAAAAAGAGACCCGAAGGTCTCTTTTTTCATGCAGGCTCACACCTTACAGGCTGGAAATCCGCGCGTATTGCTCGGCCAACTTGCTCAAGGCCTGTTCAGCCTCGGCCAATTTGGCGCGTTCTTTGTCGATCACTTCAGCCGGCGCTTTGTCGACGAATGCCGCGTTGGACAGCTTGCCGCCCACTCGCTGCACTTCGCCTTGTAGGCGCAGCATTTCCTTGTCCAGACGCGCCAGTTCTGCGCCCTTGTCGATCAGGCCGGCCATTGGCACCAGCACTTCCATGTCGCCGACCAGCGCGGTCGCCGACAGCGGCGCTTCGACGCCCGCTGCCAACACGGTGATCGACTCCAGCTTCGCCAGCTTCTTGAGCAGCGCATCGTTTTCGGTGAGGCGACGCTCGTCTTCGCGACTGGCGTTCTTCACGAACACCGCCAGTGGCTTGCCCGGGCCGATGTTCATCTCGGCGCGAATGTTGCGCGTGCCGAGCATCAGGCTCTTGAGCCATTCGATATCGCTTTCGGCCGCTTCATCGATGCGCGCTTCATTGGCCACTGGCCAAGGCTGCAGCATGATGGTTTTGCCTTCGATACCGGCCAGCGGCGCCAGGCGCTGCCAGATTTCTTCAGTGATGAACGGCATGAACGGGTGCGCCAGGCGCAGCGCCACTTCCAACACGCGCACCAGGGTGCGACGGGTGCCGCGCTGGCGTTCGACCGGCGCGTTTTCGTCCCACAGCACCGGCTTGGACAGTTCCAGGTACCAGTCGCAATACTGGTTCCAGATGAACTCGTACAAGGCCTGTGCAGCCAGGTCGAAACGGAACTGATCGAGTTGGCGGGTCACTTCGGCTTCGGTGCGTTGCAGCTGCGAGATGATCCAGCGGTCGGCCAGCGACAGCTCATAGGCTTCGCCGTTCTGGCCGCAGTCTTCGCCTTTATCCAGCACGTAGCGCGCGGCGTTCCAGATCTTGTTGCAGAAGTTGCGATAGCCTTCGACGCGGCCCATGTCGAACTTGATGTCGCGACCGGTAGACGCCAGCGAGCAGAAGGTGAAGCGCAAGGCATCGGTGCCGTAGCTGGCGATGCCGTCGGCGAACTCGTCGCGGGTCTGCTTCTCGATCTTTTTCGCCAGTTTCGGCTGCATCAGGCCCGAGGTGCGTTTTTGCACCAGGGTTTCCAGGTCGATACCGTCGATGATGTCCAGCGGGTCCAGCACGTTGCCCTTGGACTTGGACATCTTCTGGCCTTGGCCATCACGCACCAGGCCGTGCACATACACGGTCTTGAACGGCACCTGCGGCGTGCCGTCCTCGTTCTTCACCAAGTGCATGGTGAGCATGATCATCCGGGCAACCCAGAAGAAAATGATGTCGAAACCGGTCACCAGCACGTCGGTGGAGTGGAATTTCTTGAGGAATTCGGTCTGTTGCGGCCAGCCCAAGGTCGAGAACGTCCACAGGCCCGAACTGAACCAGGTGTCGAGTACGTCGTTGTCCTGTTGCAGCGCGATGTCTGCGCCGAGGTTGTGCTTGGCACGTACTTCGGCTTCATCACGGCCTACATAGACCTTGCCCGACTCGTCGTACCAGGCCGGAATGCGGTGGCCCCACCACAGTTGACGGCTGATGCACCAATCCTGGATGTCACGCATCCACGAGAAGTACATGTTTTCGTACTGTTTGGGCACGAACTGGATACGGCCATCTTCAACGGCAGCAATCGCAGGCTCGGCCAACGGCTTGGTCGACACGTACCACTGGTCGGTCAGCCACGGCTCGATGATGGTGCCGGAGCGGTCGCCCTTCGGCACTTTCAGGCCGTGGTCGTCGACGCTGACCAGCAAGCCTGCGGCATCGAAGGCGGCGACGATTTGCTTGCGCGCTTCAAAACGGTCAAGGCCGGCGTATTCGGCCGGGATCTTGCCGTCGATGCTGCCGTTCAGCGTGCCGTCGAGGTTGAACACCTGGCAGGCCGGCAATACAGCGGCGTTCTTGTCGAAGATGTTCAGCAGCGGCAGGTTGTGGCGCTTGCCGACTTCGTAGTCATTGAAATCGTGGGCCGGGGTGATTTTCACGCAGCCGGTGCCGAATTCAGGGTCGCAGTAGTCGTCTGCGATAATCGGGATGCGACGACCCACCAGCGGCAGCTCGACAAACTTGCCGATCAGCGCCTGGTAGCGTTCATCGTTCGGGTTAACCGCGACGGCGGCGTCGCCAAGCATGGTTTCCGGGCGCGTGGTGGCGACGATCAGGTAGTCGTTGCCTTCAGCAGTCTTGGCGCCATCGGCCAGCGGGTACTTGAGGTTCCACAGGAAGCCTTTCTCGTCGTGGTTTTCCACTTCGAGGTCGGAAATTGCTGTGTGCAACTTGGTGTCCCAGTTGACCAGGCGCTTGCCGCGGTAGATCAGGCCGTCTTCATGCAGGCGCACGAAGGCTTCTTTCACCGACTCGGACAAGCCGTCGTCCATGGTGAAGCGCTCGCGGCTCCAGTCGACGGACGAACCGAGGCGACGGATCTGACGGCTGATATTGCCGCCGGACTGATCTTTCCATTCCCAGATTTTTTCCAGGAATTTCTCGCGGCCCAAGTCATGACGGCTTTGGCCGGTGGCTTCGAGTTGGCGTTCCACCAGCATCTGCGTGGCGATACCGGCGTGGTCGGTGCCCGGTTGCCACAGGGTGTTGCGGCCCTGCATGCGGCGGAAACGGATCAACGCATCCATGATCGCATTGTTGAAGCCATGGCCCATGTGCAGGCTGCCAGTGACGTTCGGTGGCGGAATCATGATGGTGTAGGAATCGCCGGCACCTTGCGGGGCGAAATAATTCTCGGACTCCCAAGTGTTGTACCAGGAGGTTTCAATAGCGTGCGGCTGGTAGGTCTTATCCATGCGCGGCGGGACCCTAGTTGGCATTTATTCAGGAAAGCCGACAAGTATAACGGGGGATAGGGCGCAGGGCGAGGCGAAGACAGGGCTTAAGGTGTATGCGGGGCAAATGTGGGAGGGGGCTTGCTCCCGATGAGGGTGTGTCAGTTGATAAATCTGTAACTGACCCATCGCTATCGGGGCAAGCCCTCTCCTGCAGGGGATCTGTGTGTGGCTCAGGATTGGTATTGGCTGAGCAACCGTTCCATCCGCGCATCCAGCCGGCGCTTGATCTCGGTTTCAATGTGCGGCGCGAAGTCGTCGATCACGTCTTGCATGATCAGTTGCGCCGCCGCGCGCAGTTCGTTGTCCAAGTGCAGCAGCAAAGCGTCGGGCGCTTTTTCTGTGGCGGCTGCGACCGGCGCGGGTTCTACAGCCGGCGCGGGTGCAGCGGCCTTGCCACCGACCATCTCGAACAACAGCGGAATCTGTACATCAGCCTTCACCGAATCGGTCAGCAGCGGCGGTTGCAAGCCATCATCACCCAGCAACTGGCGGATCGACTCAAGGTCATCGAGCAAATGGTCGTCTTTCTTTTTCGGGTTGGAAGTGTCCATCGTGTACTCAAAGTCGTTGTAGCCGGTGATCTTGCAAAGAATAGCCCTGTTCGCGGTAGAAACGGAAACTCTCCCGCGCGGCCTGACGAATAGCCGGGTCTTCCACCACCACCTCTGCCACGCGCGCAAACGCCTTGGCAAAAGCCGGTACTTTCATGTCCAGGTTCACCAATAAGTCATGGTGATCGCCGCAGCTTTCGCCCAAGCCCAGTACCACCAGGCCGTCGGGTTCTGACTCGGCAGGGCCGTGGGGCACGAAGCTTTCGCCCTTGAAGCGCCACAGGCGTGCATCCAGCTCGTCGCGTTGGGCGCCATCGCTGCAATGCAGGTAGATGCGGTGGCCCATGCGCCAGGCTTTTTCGGTGAGTTTGCAGGCAAAGTCCAGGCGCGCGAGAGGATCGGCGCTGGGCAATATATAGAAGTCGACTTGGGTCATTGCGGTTCCTGAGGCCGGGGCAGCCTGATGGCCACCCCGGCATCATCAGTTTCAGGCTTTGGCGCGGTCCAGCAGGTATTGGGTCAGCAACGGCACTGGGCGGCCAGTGGCGCCCTTGTCCTTGCCGCCGCTGGTCCACGCGGTGCCGGCGATGTCGAGGTGCGCCCAGTTGAAGTTCTTGGCGAAGCGCGACAGGAAGCAGGCAGCGGTGATGGTGCCGGCTTTCGGGCCACCGATGTTGGCCATGTCGGCGAACGGGCTGTCCAACTGTTCCTGGTATTCATCGAACAGCGGCAATTGCCAGGCGCGGTCGTCGGCAGCTTTGCCGGCGCTGAGCAGTTGCTCGATCAGTTCGTCGTTGTTGCCGAGCAGGCCCGAGGTGTGAGCGCCCAAGGCAACCACGCACGCACCGGTCAGGGTGGCGATGTCGATCACGGCCTGCGGTTTGAAGCGCTCGGCGTACGTCAGTGCATCGCACAGCACCAGGCGGCCTTCGGCGTCGGTGTTGAGGATCTCGACGGTTTGGCCGCTCAAGGTGGTGACGATGTCGCCCGGACGGGTCGCGCCGCCGCTTGGCATGTTCTCGGCACACGCCAGGATGCACACCAGATTGATCGGCAACTTGAGTTCGAGCACGGCGCGCAGGGTGCCAAACACGCTGGCAGCGCCGCCCATGTCGTACTTCATTTCGTCCATGCCGGCGCCAGGCTTGAGGCTGATGCCGCCGGTGTCAAAGGTGATGCCTTTGCCGACCAAAGCGTAAGGCTTCTCGGACTTCTTGCCACCGTTGTACTGCATCACGATCAGGCGCGGCGGCTGGTCGCTGCCTTGGCCCACGGCGTAGAACGAGCCCATGCCCAGTTCCAGAATCTTCTTTTCATCCAGCACTTCGACTTTCAGGCCCTTGAACGCTTTACCCAGCGCCTTGGCTTGCTCGCCCAGGTAAGTCGGGTGGCAGATGTTCGGCGGCAGGTTGCCCAGGTCGCGGGTGAAGGACATACCGTTGGCGATTGCGGTCGCGTGGGTAACGGCGCGCTCGACTTCAGCCTGAGCAGCCTTGATGGTCAGCAGGGTGATTTTCTTCAGCGCACGCGGTTCGGCTTTCTGGCTCTTGAACTGGTCGAAGAGGTAGCCGCCGTCTACCAGGCTTTCGGCCAGCAGGCGGGTCTTGCCGTAGCTGTCGCGGCCCTTTACCACGATTTCGTCCAGCGCCAGCACCGCATCGGCGCCGCCCAGGCCTTTGAGCGTGTTGAGGATGCCGCTGATGATCTTGCGGAACGGGCGGTCGCCCAGTTCGGCGTCTTTGCCCACGCCCACCAGCAATACGCGCTCGGCTTTAAGGTTAGGCAGGCTTTGCAGCAGCAGGCTTTGGCCGACTTTGCCGGCCAGGTCGCCGCGCTTGAGGACGGCGCTGATCGCGCCGCCAGTGAGTTCATCCAGTTGCTTGGCGGCAACGCCGAGCGTGCGGCCTTCGCCGACAGCGACCACGAGGGTGGCGGTTTTCAACGTTTCGGGGCTAACGCTTTTTACAACCAATTCCATTTTCGGGTCCCTTATAAAGGTCTGAGAGCCTGGCGTTTGTACGCAGGCTTTAAAGCGTGGCGGCTGTGTAAACCGCCCGCGACAAAGGCCGCAGTTTGAACCTCGCCGGCGGAGCCTGACAACCCTTGCAGCACGCTTTATGCACGCGCATGAGCAAGCACCGTGACAGGCGCGGTCAATCACAGGATAATGCGCCATCTTTTTAGCCGGCCCGTGTAAATCGGGTCGACTCGGTATGCTTGCTTGTTTGGCCGCCTTAGCCTGACAACCCTGGAGTGTCTGGTTTGATCGTCTTCCGTTATCTGTCCCGCGAAGTCCTGTTGACCCTGAGTGCCGTGAGTGCGGTGCTGTTGGTGATCACCATGAGTGGTCGTTTCGTCAAATTCCTCGCTCAGGCCGCTTCGGGCGCCCTGGACCCTGGCTCGTTGTTCCTGATCATGGGCTTTCGTCTGCCGGGCTTTTTGCAGCTGATCCTGCCGCTTGGCCTGTTTCTCGGCATTCTGCTGGCTTATGGCCGGTTGTATCTTGAGAGTGAGATGACCGTGCTTTCGGCCACCGGCATGAGCCAGCAACGCCTGCTGGCCATGACCATGGTGCCTGCTGCCGGTGTTGCCCTGGTGGTGGCCTGGTTGAGCATGAGCCTGGCACCACAGGGCGCCATGCAATTCCAGTTGCTGCTGAACAAGCAGGACGCGATGACCGAGTTCGATACCCTCGAACCTGGGCGCTTTCAGGCACTCAACGACGGCTCGCGGGTCACCTACACCGAAACCATGACCGATGACCGCGCCAACCTCGGCGGCGTGTTTATTTCGCAGAAAAACCTCGGGCAGAACCAGAAAGACCGTGGCATTTCGATTCTGGTGGCCGACAGCGGGCGCCAGGAAGTGCGCCCTGACGGCAGCCGTTACCTGATCCTCGAACATGGCTACCGTTACGACGGCAGCCCTGGCCTCGCGGATTATCGGGCGATCAAGTACGACACTTATGGCGTAATGCTCGCCAGGCCGGAAATAAGCGAAGAGGTTACTGACCGCGACGCACTGCCGACCGCCTCGCTGTTCGGCAGCCAGGAACTGCGCTCCATCGCTGAGCTGCAATGGCGTATTTCGCTGCCGTTGCTGGTGTTTATCGTGACCTTGATGGCCGTGCCGCTGTCGCGCGTTAACCCGCGTCAGGGTCGTTTCCTTAAGTTGTTGCCGGCGATTCTGCTGTACATGGCGTACCTGACCATCCTGATTTCCGCCCGTGGCTCCCTTGAGAAGGGCAAGTTGTCGCCGACTCTGGGCCTCTGGTGGGTGCACGGGATCTTCCTGATGATCGGCCTCGGCCTGCTCTACTGGGAACCTATCCGTTTGAAAATGAAGAGCCGTCGTGGCCTGAAGGAGTTGGCCCGTGGCTAAGCTTGATCGCTACATTGGTAGCAGCGTTCTGTTCGCGATTCTGGCGGTGTTGGGCATTATTCTCGGGTTGGCGTCGTTGTTTGCCTTCATTGATGAAGTCGGCAACGTCACCGACACCTACACGGTCTCTGATGTGTTGAGTTTTGTGGCCTTGACCGCACCGCGTCGTCTTTACGACATGATGCCGATGGCCGCGCTGATCGGTTGCCTGATCGGCTTGGGCACCCTGGCCAGCAGCAGCGAACTGACCATCATGCGTGCGGCCGGTGTGTCCATCGGCCGTATTGTCTGGGCGGTCATGAAACCCATGCTGTTGCTGATGGCGTGCAGCGTGCTGATTGGCGAATACGTGGCGCCACCTTCCGAGGCCACCGCCCAGGCCAATCGCGCACTGGCGCAGGGCTCGGGCGATGCGCAAAGCGCCAAGCACGGCCTGTGGCACCGCCAGGGTGATGAGTTCATCCACATCAACGCCGTGCAGCCGGGCGGCCTGTTGATTGGTGTAACGCGTTATACCTTCGACAAAGAACGGCACATGTTGACCTCCAGTTTCGCCAAGCGCGCGCAGTACGCTGCGGGCCAGTGGCAATTGAGTGAGGTCACCACCACGTACTTCCGCAATGTTGGCCAGGGTACCAAGGCCAGCACCGAAGTGATCAACGTGCCGACCGAGCAATGGGACATCGCCCTCAAGCCTGAACTGCTGAATACGGTGGTGATGATCCCCGAAAGCCTGCCTATCTCCGGTTTGTGGAGCTATATCCACTACCTCAAGGACCAGGGCCTGAATAACGGTCGTTACTGGCTGGCCTTTTGGGTCAAGGTGTTGCAGCCGGTGGTCACCGCTGCGCTGGTCTTGATGGCGATTTCCTTCATCTTCGGCCCGCTGCGTTCCGTGACGCTGGGTCAGCGGGTATTCACCGGTGTGCTGGTCGGTTTCACCTTCCGCATCGCCCAGGACCTGCTCGGGCCGTCAAGTCTGGTGTTCGGGTTCTCGCCGCTGTTTGCCGTGCTGGTGCCGACGGGGATCTGCGCCGTGGCGGGTTTCTGGTTGCTGCGCCGAGCCGGTTGATACCGCGCTTATGAACAAAAAATGCCCCGCTCGAGAGATCGGGGCATTTTTGTTCTGGCAAGCAAAGATGACGTCTGGCCCGAGCATCAGGTACAATTCCCGGCTATTTTTCAGCGGGCAATCTGCCTGCAGCCTTTTTGAGTGTTGATCCGTGAGTGATTTGAGTCATATCCGCAATTTCTCCATCATCGCCCACATTGACCATGGCAAGTCGACGCTGGCCGATCGATTCATCCAGATGTGCGGCGGCCTTGCCGAGCGTGAAATGGAAGCCCAGGTACTGGACTCCATGGACCTTGAGCGTGAGCGCGGTATCACCATCAAGGCCCACAGCGTTACCCTGTACTACCTTGCCAAAGACGGCATCAAGTACCAGTTGAACTTCATTGACACCCCCGGCCACGTTGACTTCACCTATGAAGTCAGCCGTTCGCTTGCGGCCTGTGAAGGCGCCTTGCTGGTGGTCGATGCGGGCCAGGGCGTCGAAGCCCAATCCGTGGCCAACTGCTACACCGCGATCGAGCAGGGCCTTGAGGTCATGCCGGTACTGAACAAGATCGACCTGCCACAGGCTGATCCGGACCGCGTTAAAGAAGAAATCGAAAAAATCATCGGCATTGACGCCACCGACGCCGTCGAGTGCAGCGCCAAGACCGGCCTGGGCGTTGATGAAGTGCTCGAACGCCTGGTCAAGACCATTCCCGCCCCCACCGGCAACTACGAAGATCCGCTGCAAGCGTTGATCATCGACTCCTGGTTCGACAACTACCTGGGGGTTGTTTCCCTGGTGCGTGTACGCCATGGCCGTGTGAAAAAGGGCGATAAAATTCTGGTTAAATCCACCGGCAAGATCCACCTGGTGGACAGCGTCGGTGTATTCAACCCCAAGCACACCGCTACCACTGATCTGAAAGCTGGTGAAGTCGGCTTTATCATTGCCGGTATCAAGGACATTCATGGTGCGCCGGTAGGTGACACGCTGACCTTGAGCTCCACCCCTGACGTTGACGTGCTGCCGGGCTTCAAACGCATCCAGCCGCAGGTTTACGCCGGCCTGTTCCCGGTCAGCTCCGACGACTTCGAAGATTTCCGCGAGGCGCTGCAGAAGCTCACCCTCAACGATTCGTCGTTGCAGTACACCCCGGAAAGCTCGGACGCGCTGGGCTTCGGCTTCCGCTGCGGGTTCCTCGGCATGCTGCACATGGAGATCATCCAGGAGCGTCTTGAGCGCGAATACGACCTGGACCTGATCACCACGGCGCCGACGGTTATTTTTGAGCTGGTGCTGAAAACCGGTGAAACGATTTACGTCGACAACCCGTCCAAACTTCCAGACATCTCCTCTATTGAGGACATGCGCGAGCCGATCGTGCGGGCCAATATCCTGGTACCGCAAGAGCACTTGGGTAACGTGATTACCCTGTGTATCGAAAAGCGTGGCGTGCAGCACGACATGCTGTTCCTCGGCTCCCAGGTACAAGTGACCTACGATTTGCCGATGAACGAAGTGGTTCTCGACTTCTTCGACCGTCTCAAATCCACCAGCCGCGGCTATGCTTCGCTGGATTACCATTTTGACCGTTACCAGTCCGCTAATCTGGTGAAACTGGATGTGCTGATCAACGGTGATAAGGTCGACGCCCTGGCGCTGATCGTGCACAAGGAAAACGCGCACTACAAAGGGCGTCAGTTGACCGAAAAGATGAAAGAACTGATTCCGCGCCAGATGTTCGACGTTGCGATCCAGGCCGCCATTGGCGGGCAGATCATTGCACGGACCTCCGTCAAGGCACTCAGAAAGAACGTACTGGCCAAATGCTACGGCGGCGACGTAAGCCGTAAGCGCAAGCTGCTTGAGAAGCAAAAGGCCGGTAAAAAACGCATGAAGCAAGTGGGCAATGTGGAAATTCCACAAGAAGCCTTCCTTGCAGTGCTCAGGTTGGATAGTTAGGTCCTATGTCACTAAATTTCCCGCTGTTGCTGGTCATCGCTGTTGCCGTTTGCGGCCTCCTGGCGTTGCTCGATCTGGTGTTTTTCGCCCCGCGTCGGCGGGCTGCTATCGCCTCTTATCAGGGCAGCGTCAGCCAGCCCGATGTGGCGGTGGTCGAGAAGCTGAACAAAGAGCCTTTGCTGGTTGAATACGGTAAGTCGTTCTTTCCGGTGCTGTTCATCGTGCTGGTACTGCGTTCGTTCCTGGTAGAACCGTTTCAGATTCCTTCGGGCTCTATGAAACCTACCCTGGACGTGGGTGACTTCATCCTGGTGAACAAGTTTTCGTACGGCATTCGCCTGCCGGTGGTCGACAAAAAAGTCATCCCGGTCGGTGACCCGCAGCGCGGCGATGTGATGGTGTTCCGCTACCCAAGCGACCCGAACGTCAACTACATCAAGCGCGTCGTGGGCCTGCCGGGTGACGTGATTCGCTACACCAGCGACAAGCGACTGTTCATCAACGGTGAGTCGGTGGCCGAGAAATTGCTCGGCTCCGAGCCGAACACCTTGGGCAGCGCCGAGCTGTACCAGGAAAAACTCGGTGCGGTAGAGCACGAAATCCGCAAGGAAATGAGCCGCTACCGTGCCACGCCTGATGGCGAGTGGAAGGTGCCTGCCGGGCACTACTTCATGATGGGCGACAACCGTGACAACTCCAACGACAGCCGGTACTGGGATGACCCCAACATTCCCAAAGACCTGCTGGGCATGGTCCCCGACGAGAACATTGTCGGCAAGGCCTTCGCGGTCTGGATGAGTTGGCCGGAGCCCAAGCTCAGCCACCTGCCGAACTTCTCGCGGGTCGGGCTGATCAAGTAATACAGGCGGCGCTGTGAACACAGCGCCGAATGCTTTTATGGGGCTTGGACAAGTGTCCGACGCCTGCTGCACCAACCAGGATTTGAATTTGAACACTGCGTCAATCGTCGATGGCCGCCGGTGCCACCAACCCGATATGCATCAACCAGGTATGGATAAACCGTGACCGTTTCTCTAAGTCGTTTAGAGCACCTGCTCGGCTACACCTTCAAGGATCAGGAACTGATGGTCCTTGCCCTCACACACCGCAGTTTTGCAGGGCGTAACAACGAGCGCCTGGAATTCCTCGGTGATGCCATTCTCAATTTCGTCGCAGGTGAGGCGCTGTTCGAGCGCTTCCCTCAAGCACGTGAAGGCCAACTGTCGCGCTTGCGTGCGCGCCTGGTGAAGGGCGAGACCCTGGCCGTGCTGGCCCGTGGCTTTGGCCTGGGCGAGTACCTGCGGCTGGGCTCGGGTGAACTGAAAAGCGGCGGTTTCCGTCGCGAGTCGATCCTGGCCGATGCCCTTGAAGCGCTGATCGGCGCGATTTACCTCGATGCAGGCATGGAAGCTGCCAAGGCGCGTGTGGTCGCCTGGCTGGCTTCGGAAATCGAAAGCCTGACGCTGGTCGACACCAACAAAGACCCAAAAACCCGCCTGCAGGAATTTTTGCAGTCGCGCGGGTGCGACCTGCCACGTTACGAAGTGGTGGATATACAGGGTGAGCCTCATTGCCGCGTGTTCTTCGTGGAATGTGAAATCACCTTACTGAATGAAAAAAGCCGAGGTCAGGGTGTGAGCCGTCGTATTGCCGAACAGGTAGCGGCCGCTGCAGCACTGATTGCCCTGGGCGTGGAGAATGGCCATGACTGATTCAACCGCAACACGCTGTGGCTATGTTGCCATCGTCGGCCGCCCGAACGTGGGCAAGTCCACGCTGCTGAACCACATCCTCGGCCAAAAGCTCGCGATCACCTCGCGCAAGCCGCAAACCACCCGCCACAACATGCTCGGCATCAAGACCGAAGGCAGCGTGCAAGCGGTGTATGTCGACACCCCCGGCATGCACAAAGGTGGCGAAAAAGCACTTAACCGCTACATGAACAAGACCGCCTCGGCTGCGTTGAAAGACGTTGACGTGGTCATCTTCGTAGTCGATCGCACCAAGTGGACCGACGAAGACCAGATGGTTCTGGAGCGTGTGCAGTACGTCACCGGCCCTTTGATCGTCGCGCTGAACAAGACCGACCGTATCGAAGACAAAGCCGAACTGATGCCGCACCTGAGCTGGTTGCAGGAACAACTGCCGAACGCCCAGATCATGCCGATCTCGGCCCAGCACGGTCACAACCTCGAAGCGCTGGAACGCGTGATCGCCGGTTACCTGCCGGAGAACGAGCACTTCTTCCCGGAAGACCAGATCACCGACCGCAGCAGCCGCTTCCTCGCCGCCGAACTGGTACGCGAGAAAATCATGCGCCAGATGGGCGCCGAGCTGCCGTACCAGATCACGGTCGAAATCGAAGAGTTCAAGCAGCAGGGCAAGACCCTGCACATTCATGCATTGATCCTCGTTGAACGTGACGGCCAGAAGAAAATTATCATCGGCGACAAGGGCGAGCGTATCAAACGCATCGGCACTGAAGCGCGCAAGGACATGGAGTTGCTGTTTGACTCCAAGATCATGCTCAACCTGTGGGTGAAGGTTAAGGGTGGTTGGTCCGACGACGAGCGCGCACTGCGTTCGCTCGGCTACGGCGACCTGTAAGCACACCGCAGGGCAGAAAATGTGGGAGGGGGCTTGCCCCCGATAGCGGTGGCTCAGTTAACCAACAAGTGACTGATACACCGCCATCGGGGGCAAGC
>NZ_VUAZ01000070.1 GCF_009296165.1 Pseudomonas kitaguniensis
AGATCTGCCGTGTATGCAAAAGCCGCCCTTGATCTGCTTCAACCACTCAGGTCGGCTTTCAGGCCGCCGTGCTTTATTCGGCGTAAGTCGGGTAATCGGTATAGCCGCGCTCCGAGCCGCCGTACAAGCCTTCGGCATTCAGGGGATTCAACGGCCAGCCATTAAAAATCCGCTGCGGCAGGTCTGGGTTGGCAATGAACGGGCGGCCGAATGCGATCAGATCCGCCAGCCCCGCCTCGACCAGTGCCGCCCCGCGCTCAGCGGTGTAACGGCCAGCGTAGATAATCCGCCCGCTGAAGGTGCTACGCACGGCTTCACGGAAGGTATCGGGCAGCACCGGCGCATTGTCCCAGTCGGCTTCGGCAATGGACACGTAGGCGATGCCCGACGCTTCCAGCACTTTGATCGCTTCGATGTAGGTGTGGTGCGGGTCTTCTTCCACCAGGCCGATGTACACCCGGTCTTCGTCGGTGCCGCTGAACAGCGGTGAGAAACGCACGCCGAGGCGTTCAGGGCCGACTACGGCGGTGACCGCTTCGACGATCTCGCGCAGAAAACGCAGGCGGTTGTGCAACGATCCACCGTATTCGTCGTCACGCTGGTTGGCGTGGGCCGAGATGAACTGGTTAACCAGGTAGCCGTTGGCCGCGTGAATTTCGACGCCATCAAAGCCTGCGTCCAACGCATTGCGCGCAGCTTGGGCGTAAAGCCCCACCAACTCTTCGATCTCCAGCGCACTCAATGCGCGGGGTACGGGCGGCTGCTTGAGTTCACCCACGCCAGGCCCGGTTTCGATAAACGCTTTGGCTTGCTCGGCGGCAATCGCAGACGGCGCGACGGGTGCGGCGCCGTCAGGCTGCAACGCGTTATGCGACACACGCCCGACATGCCACAGCTGGGCAAAAATCACCCCGCCTTCGGCATGCACTGCATCGGTGACTTTACGCCAGCCGTCAATTTGCGCGGGTGTGTAAATACCTGGCGTCCAGGCGTAACCCTGGCCACGCGGCTCGATCTGCGTGCCTTCGCTGACCATGAAACCTGCGGTGGCACGCTGGCGGTAATACTCAGCCATCACGTCGGTGGCAATATCACCCGGTTGCGCGCTGCGTTGACGCGTAAGCGGCGGCAATACCACGCGGTTATTCAACGTGTGATGGCCCAGTTTGACCGGGGTATTTAAACTGCTGTTATTCATGTGAAACATTCCATCTTCAGGGCGCACTAAAGCATTGGCGGCTCTTGCGAGCCGCCAATCAATACAGCGATTAATTAACGTTAAGCGGTGAGTTTCAGCAGCGCCTTGGCGACATCGCTGGAACTGGCAGGGTTTTGCCCGGTGACCAGCAAACCATCTTCAAGTACAAAGGACTGCCAATCAGCGCCCTTTTCATAATGGCCGCCGAGTGCCTTGAAATCATCTTCAATCAAAAACGGCACCACATCAGTCAGGCCCACGGCCGCTTCTTCGCTGTTCGAGAAACCGGTGACGCGACGGCCCTTGACCAGTGGCTCGCCATTCACGGCCTTGACGTGACGCAATGCGCCGGGGGCATGGCAGACAAAACCGATGGGCTTGCCGGCGCGCTCGAAAGACTCGATCAGCGCGATGGACGTGCTCGACTCCGCCAGGTCCCACAGCGGACCATGACCGCCTGGGTAAAATACGGTGTCGAAATCGTCGGCGTTAACTGTGTCCAGCTTGACGTGCTGGCCAGGGCTTGCTGCGCCGCCGGGTCCGCGGCGAAACGCCGGGTTTGCTCGGTTTGCGCGTCCGGCGCATCACTCACCGGGTCCAGCGGAGGCTGCCGCCGGCCGGGGATGCCAGCACCAATTCAGCGCCGGCGTCCTTGAACACATAATAGGGTGCGGCAAATTCTTCAAGCCAGAAGCCGGTTTTTTTGCCGGTATCGCCAAGCTGGTCGTGAGAGGTCAGTACCATTAATACTTTCATTTTCCAGTGCCTCGATCGATGTGAATGTCAGTGTTTTCAGGGCAACCCAACAAGTGCCGGGTCAGCTGTAACGCCTCTTCAAAAGGCGCGGGTGTTCGGGTGATCTTGCTCATGACGCTGGTCCCCAACCACAACGCATACAGGCGTTCGGCCAGGTGTTGCGGGTCTTGCTCAATCGTCAGCGAGCCGTCTTCGAGCCCGTGCTGCAAGGCCTCGGCAAGCAACGCAATGGTGCGTGCGGTGCCGCGCTGCAGGGCCAAACGCATGGGCTCTGAGAGGTCTGACACCTCGGCACCCAGTTTGACGGCAAGGCATTTGCCCGCGTCGGTGCAGCCGGTCTGGTTATCGATCCAAGAGAGCCAATAGCGCAGTAACTTGGCGGCCCCGGACAGTTCGGGTTGCTTGAACAGTTGCTCCATACCCTGCACATAGTTGTCGAAATAGGTATCGAGCAATACAACACCGAACGCATCTTTGGAGTTGAAGTAGTGATAAAACGAACCCTTTGGCACATCGGCGGCTTGAAGTATTTCGTTCAGCCCCACCGCAGAAAACCCTTTACGGCTAACAATTAATTGCGCCGTGTCCAGGATCGTCTGGCGTGCACTTTTGGATTCGTTGTTCATGCTTGCTCCCCACCGATTAGACCAGTCGTCTAGTTCGTTGAGGGAATCTTAGGCGTCGAGAAAAACTTCAACAATGTCATATCCGCAAGGATTTCGGACATCACGCAAAGTCAGTTGCCGTTTACGCGGCAGCCGCCGACAATCTGCCCTCCCGTGCCCCTGGAGAATAACGATGCACAGCGTTGCGCTGATGGTTTACCCGAACTTCCAATCGTTGAGCCTCAGCCTGGGCTCGGTGTTCGAGTGCGCAAACCTGCTGCGCGGCGAGCCGGCTTATGAATTTCACCTGGTGTCGGAGAGCGGCGGCGCAGTCATGACCTCTCAGGGCTTTTCCGTGAATACCTCGCCGATACGCGCGCAGGGTTATGACACGCTGATCGTCAGCGGCTACCTGGAATTTCGCTTGCCGGAAGCCAACCTGCTCGAACTGGTCAAGGCCGCCTCCGCGCAATCGCGACGTGTGGCCTCGTTGTGCATGGGCATCTTTGTGTTGGCCGAAGCCGGTTTGCTTGAGGGCAAACGCACCACCACCCACTGGATTCACGCCCCGGCGTTCCGCAAGCGCTACCCACATATCCAGTTGGAAGACGACAAGCTGTTCGTGGTCGACGGGCAAGTGTGGACGGGGGCCGGCATGAGCGCCGGGGTCGACCTGGCACTGGCGATGGTCGAGGCCGACTTGGGCAGCGACCTGGCGCGGCGTATCGCGCGCAAGCTGGTGATCGCGCAACGCCGAGGCAGTGAGCAGTCGCAGCTGTCGGCGTTGTTGGAACTGGACCCCAAATCCGACCGCGTGCAACTGGCCCTGGCCTATGCCCGCGAGAATCTAACCCATGACTTATCCGTGGAAGCCCTGGCGGAAGTGGCCCGGCTCAGCCCGCGCCAATTCAGCCGGGTGTTTCGTGAAGAAACCGGGCAAACCCCGGCCAAGGCCATCGAAGCGTTGCGCGTAGAAGCGGCGCGGGCGTTGATGGAAACCAGCCGGCACCCGGTTGAAGTGGTGGCCCGCGAAACCGGCTTTGGTGATCGCGAGCGCATGCGCCAGGCGTTTTTGCGCGCATTCGGGCAGCCACCCCAAGCGATGCAGCAGGCGTTTAATGCAGCGCCGCCCGCGTAATCAAGTAATTCACCAACTGCGGGTCATCCTCCAGCTCGATTGACTGCACCGAGCACGGCAAGTCGTCCAGCACTGCGCTCCAGAACGCCTGGGACACTTCATCCTGGTCAAAAAAACGTACCAGCCAGCGGGTCTGGCCACTGCTCAACACCTGCGTGGCGATGGCACGGCCAATGCCCTTGCGGCGATAGCGCTTGAGGATGAACAGGTCGGCCAGCTCCAGCGCATCGATGCCGGGTAATTCACTGCCTTCAATCAGCAGGAAGCCAGCGATAGAGCCGTCCACCAGCAGCAGGTTGGCGCTCCATTGCGGGTCCTGCCAGTAGCGTGTCAGGTGCTCGTCATGGATATAAAAGCGGCCATCGGCTTCTACGTCTTCCTGTTCCCAGTCCGACGATTCATAGGCGTAGTACTGGTAAAGATTACGGATCAGCTCAGACGCTTCAGGGCCGGTCTGGATCAATTCGACGGTGGTTTCAGGCATTGGGCTCTCGGTCAAAACAGGCAAGGCGCCATTGTTCACAAAATGCCCGCGCAGGCCAATACATTGCATAACCTTTCTGTTTGCTGAACCGATTGCGGATTTGTCCGGCCACGTCCAAAATCTTGAAACATTTAGAATAAACTTCGCCCATTGCGTTTTTTCAAAGACTCTTTATTTCAAGGACATGCACTGTGACAAACGTCTGTTCCGCCGGCCTGGATGTGGGCTTTGCTTCCCTCGACTACCTGCAGATCTTCATCCTGGGCGTGATCCAGGGCATTACCGAACTGTTGCCGGTGTCGTCCACCGCGCACATGCGTGTGGTGCCTGCCCTGCTCGGCTGGCAAGACCCGGGTTCGGCGTTTTCGGCTGCCATGCAGTTGGCGGCACTCGCGGCGGTGGTCAGTTACTTCTGGCGCGATGTGCGCCAAGTGGTCAGCGGCAGCATCGGCGCCGTGCGCCAAGGTGATTACGACAACCAGTGGTTCAAGCTGGCGGTGGCGATTGTGCTGGCGACCATTCCGATTTGTATCGCGGGCCTGGCGCTGTCGTCGACTTTGAACAGCTGTAATTCGCCGTTGCGCGGCCTGATGGTGATCGGCATTTCCTGCGTGGTCATGGCGGTACTGCTGGCCGCCGCCGAGCTGCGCGCGCGGCACACCCGTAACGTGAGCCAAATGCGCCTGCGCGATGCGCTGATAGTGGGTATTGCACAGATCGGCGCGCTGATTCCCGGTGTCTCGCGGTCCGGCTCCACACTGACCGCAGCACTGTTTTTGAACTTCAAGCGCGAAGAAGCGGCGCGCTTCTCGTTCCTGCTTGGCCTGCCGGCGATTGCCCTCGCCGGCTTGAAAGAGTTGTGGGTGCTGCTGCACACCGACCTGCCCGCCCATGCCTGGCCGCACTTGCTTTTCGGCCTGGTGGTCGCCAGCGTGTCGGCGTTCTTCGCGATTTGGGGGCTGATGCGGTTTTTGGAGCGGTTCTCTACCTGGCCGTTTGTGATCTATCGCGCGTTGCTGGGGGTCTTTTTGATTGTGGCGGTCAGCACCGGCTTCTTATAGGCGCTAGCGTGCTGCACAACAATCGTCCCAGACCTTGCGAATCAAGGTTTTCATCTTCAATGCCTGTGCCCAGCGATCACTGATCTCACGCCCCTGCGCGTCAGTGATCGCGTACGGCGGCGGGCCTAACTCGCAGGTGAAGGACAGGCTGTGCGAGGCGTCAGGGCGGCGCAGCCAGTCTTCGATCGCGTAGCGCCACCAGTCGGTGAAACGCTGCACCCAGGCCTGGTGCTGGGGGAAATCCAGCGAGACCTGCACCTGCTCGCTGCTGGCCACGCGACCGTGCAAGCCCCAGCTATGCCGCAGGATCGTGCGGATCTGCTCGTCGTCTTCCAAGGCGCCAGGCTCGGGCAACTCGCGCCGACCACGTAGTGAGACAAGTCGGCCAGCAGTTTGAGGTCGGGCATCTGCGCCAGCAGGTCGAGGGTGAACAGCAAGTCGCTGGTGAGGCGATAGCGGTGGGTTTCCAGCAGAATCGGGAAATCCACCTGCTCGGCCAGGCGCTGCCAGCCTTCGATCAGCCGCACCGCCTCGGCCTGCGTGCGCGGGCGCACATCAGCTTGCAGGGTGAGGTGGTGGCAGCCATAGCGGCTGATCACTTCCAGCGCGGCGGCGAGGTCGTCCACCGACTGCGGGAACACCTGGCCTTCGATCTGCAAACCCCTGGCGCTGGCGGCGGCGTGCAGGCGCTGCACGTCGGCGGTTTTCCAGTAATGGTCGGTGATGCCGTCAAAGCCTGCGGCGACAATTCGGTCAAGCTGCGCCTCAAGCGGGCCGGGCTCGGTTTGCATGGCCCAAAGAGATTGGAATACCACAAATTGGCGCATATCAGCCTCGCAGCAACTGTTTAAGGGACAGGTCGGGGTCGGCCAGGTTGGCCTCGTTGAGCACCGTGCCTGCGCTGATCAGGCGTTCGCAGAGTTTGATCTCCTTGGCCACGCTGTTGCCCGGCGCCCAGCCGCAGGCGCCTTGCAAACGGCGGTCGGGGTCGAGGTAGAACAGCAGCAGGCCAGCGCCAGGCAATGGCCGGCTGACGCTCAGCGCGGTGATCGCGCCCACCGTCTGCAAGCCCCAGTCGTACTGATCGGACCAGAACCCCGGAAGCGCCTCGAACGCCAGCTCACGCCCGAGCAGATTCAGCGCGGCATGCCGACCCTGAGCTTCAGCGTTGCGCCAGGTTTCCTGACGCTGATAAACCCCGCCCACGCTGAACTCGCAGACGTCGCCCGCCGCGTACACATCCGGCGCGCTGGTGCGCAACTGCGCGTCGACGCGAATGCCCTGCCCGGTTTCCAGCCCCGCCGCCACGGCCAATTCGATATTCGGTTGCATGCCGATGCCGACCACCACCCAGTCGCACGGCACGTGCTCGCCGCCTGTTAACTGCACGGCGTCGGCGTGGATGGCCTCTACCACCACGTTCAAACGCACGTCCACTGCGTGCTGGCGATGCAGGTCCAGCAGCGCCTGCGAAATCACTGGCGGCAGCACCCTGCCCGCCAGCCTCGGCCCGGCTTCGAGCACCGTCACTGCGCAGCCAAAGGCTCGGGCGCTGGCTGCGACTTCGAGGCCGATAAACCCGCCACCGATAATCACCAGCCGTGCGCCGGGGCGTAACGCGCTGCGCAAGGCCACCGCGTCATCATGGGTGCGCAGGTACAGCACGTGCGCCAGGTTGGCGGGCAAACGCCGCGCCCTGCCACCGGTGGCCAGCAACAAGCCGGCATACGGCAGCCACTGGCCATCGGCCAATTGCAGGCGATGCTCGTGCGGCTGCAACCGGGTCATCGGGTTACCCGCTATATGCTCGATGCCCAACTCGGCAAGCCGGGCGCTGTCGAGCAAGCTGCAGCCTGCCAGGTCCATGGTGCCCTGCAACACGCCCTTGGACAGCGGCGGTCGCTCGTAGGGCAAGTGCGGCTCATCGCCGATCAGGATCACGCGCCCGGTGTAGCCCTCTTCGCGCAGGGTCAGTGCTGCGCGGCCACCGGCATGGCCGGCGCCGACGATAATCAGCGGGTTATTCATCATCACGCCGTGACAGCGAGCAGCACCCGCCCCGCTTCGACCCGCACCGGGTAAGTCTTGAGGTTGATGCACACCGGCGCGCCCATCGCCTGGCCGGTGCGGTAGTCGAAGCGCCCGTTGTGCTTGGGGCACTCGATGATGTGGTCCATCACCAGGCCGTCGGCGAGGTGAATTTTCTCGTGGGTGCACAGGCCATCGGTGGCAAAAAACTGGTTATCGGCGGAACGGTAAACCGCGTAGGTGTGCGGCCCGTGGTCGAAGCGCAGCACATCTTCTTCGTCTATTTCGCCCACGGCGCAGACATCGATCCATTGATCGTTCATGGCGTTTTCTCTTGTAATTGGGAGGTATCAGCGCGCGCAGGCGTCTGCATGCACAGCGGCATCTGCGGCCGGTTCAGGGCGCGTGCGTAACGGGCGCTGCACGAAATACGCCGGGTCGCTGCGCTGCTTCCAGAGCGTCGGGATGATTTCCTTAAACGCCTCAACCATATTCGCGTAAGGCGGCGGGCAGTCGTCGCGGATCTCCTGGTGCAGTTGCGCGAGGGCGTGGTACGGCACCATCGGGTACATGTGGTGCTCAAGGTGGTAGTTCATGTTCATGTAGATAAAGCGCAGCACGCGATTCATGTAGATCGTGCGGCAATTGCTGCGGTGGTCGAGCACATCCTCGGCCAAGCCGACGTGCTGGGTGAGGCCGAACAGGTAACCGAGCCAGGCACCGTAAAGACTCGGCAGGCCCACCAGCATCAGCGGCAACCCACTGTGCAGGTACAACGCCGCGCCGATGACAACGGCGTAAATGGCGACCCAGATACGCGCTGCGCGAAACACCTTGGGCCACTCCGACTCAGGGATAAAGTCCTGCTCCTGAGCACTCATCTTGCCGATCGAATGGCGTGCCACGCCACTGAAGGTCTTCCACGCCAGCGGCAAATTGAACAGGCTCAGGCCCATCAGCAGCAGGCTCGGCGGGCGCGGCTCGACGATCTCCGGGTCACGGCCGACCACGATGGTGTCGGTATGGTGTCGGGCATGGCTCCAGCGCCACACATGCGGTTCGAAGAGGCACATAAAACTCGCCACCTGATACAGCGCGTCATTCATCCAGCGGGTCTTGAACGCGGTGCCATGGCCGGTTTCATGCCAGCGCGGGTTAGAGGCGGTGCCATACAGCACGCCATAGGCTACAAAGAACGGCACACAGGCCCATGTGCCCCAGAACCAGTAACCGCCGAAGCCGCTCGCCAGCAGCGCCAGCACCCAGAGCGCGGTGTCGAGCAACGCCGGGCCGTCGCGGCGCTGCATCAGTTCTTTCATGCGTTTACGCGAGATCGGCGACTGGTACCAACTGGCCGAGACCAGGCCTTTTTGAGCCGCGCGAGCGGCTTCCGGGCCGGTGAGGCTGTAGTCGCGACGGGTGGGATGAGCGGTGTGTTCAGGCATTCTTATTGTTCTCCGCAAGCGTGGGGTTTCAGAGGCTGTGCGAAGCAAAAGATAGAGCGCGGCTAAATCAGCCTCAAGGCCTTGAATCCATTCCCTATCAAGCTATCATCCAGGCCCAGCGCAGCTTGATGGTTTTCCATCAAGACGCATAAGGGGCCTGTCATGCACAACAATAAACGCCCAACCATCGCTACCGTCGCCGCCCATGCGGGCCTCAGTGTGGCCACCGTCGACCGGGTGCTCAACGCGCGCGCACCGGTCAACCCAGGCACCGCTGAACAAGTGTTCCAGGCTGCCGAAGCCGTGGGCTACTTTGCCGCGCGGCTGATCGGCCAGCGCATTCGCGAACGCCGTCCGACTTACCGCTTCGGCATTCTGCTGCTGGGCACCGCCCAAGCGTTCTATGCCAACCTTGCGCAGTCGATCAGCGAGGCGGCGCACCACCACGCCACGGCCAACCTGACCTGCCAGTTCGACTACATCGTTGACCGCAGCCCCAGCGCCATCGTCGCTCAGATAGAACAACTGGCCGTGCAGTGCGACGCGCTCGCCGTGGTCAGCTTTGCCCACCCGCTGATCAACGCCACCCTCGCGCAAATCCGCGAAGCCGGCGTGCCGGTGGTCGCCCTGCTCTCGGCTATCCATGAGCAAGCCGCCGAGCCCTACGTGGGCCAGGACAATCATGTGGTCGGGCGCACCATGGGCTGGCTGCTGGCACGCACCTGTGGCGCGCGCAAAGGCAGCGTCGGGATCTTGCTCGGCGGTCATCGGTTTCTTGGCCATCAGGCGCGTGTCGAAGGCCTGCACAGCTACCTGGCCGAACACGCGCCGGGGCTAAAACCGCTGGACCCGCTGATCAACCTGGACAACTGCGACATTACCGAAGAAGCCACCCTCGACCTGCTCACCCGCCACACCGACCTGCGCGGCGTATGCGTAGTGGGCGGCGGCGGCGACGGCGTGATCAGTGCCCTCGCGCAATTGCCCAAGCGCCCGGCGCTGTGCTGCATTTTGCAGGAGTCCACCGAGCTGTCACGCCAGGCGCTGAGCCAGGGCCTGATCGATGTGGTGATGGATTCACAGCCACGCCAGACGGCGACCGCGCTGGTGGAATTACTGGTGCAATTGCAGAGCGCAGAAGGCTTCGACCCGGTACGGCATCGGGTGCATATCCCGCCGCTGATCGTGACCTCAGAGAACATGCCTGACTGATGGACGCCCATCAAACTGTGGGAGCGGGCTTGCTCGCGATGGCGTCAACCGGGTGTGCCTGACACACCGAGGTGTCTGCATCGCGA
>NZ_VUAZ01000071.1 GCF_009296165.1 Pseudomonas kitaguniensis
TCAGATAAGTATTTTTCAACTGACACACCGCAATCGCGAGCAAGCCCGCTCCCACAGTTGACTGCATTGTATGTTGAAAAAAATCAGTCTCAACCAAACTGCCGGCCAGGATTCACAACTGCGGGTTGTCTTCCGGCGGCTTGGTCTTGTCCACACCCGGCACGTGCAAGTTACCGTCAACCACTTGGTTACCTTCCAACTGCGGTTGCGTCACCCACGTGAGGATGTCGTAGTAACGCCGGATGTTAGCCACAAAATGCACCGGCTCACCGCCACGTGCATAGCCGTAGCGGGTCTTGCTGTACCACTGCTTCTGCGACAGGCGCGGGAGCATCTTTTTCACGTCCAGCCACTTGTTCGGGTTCAGGCCTTCCTTTTTCGCCAGGATTCGCGCGTCGTCCAGGTGGCCGGTGCCGACGTTATAGGCGGCGAGGGCGAACCAGGTGCGGTCCGGCTCGGCGATCTTGTCGTCCAGTTCATCCTTGATCTTGGCCAGGTACTTGGCGCCGCCCATGATGCTTTGCCTGGCATCCAGGCGGTTGGACACGCCCATTGCCTGGGCCGTGTTCTGGGTCAGCATCATCAGGCCGCGCACGCCGGTCTTGGAGGTGACGGCCGGTTGCCATAGCGATTCCTGATAGCCGATGGCTGCGAGCAAGCGCCAATCGACCTTTTCTTCCTTGGCATACGCGCGAAAGTGCTTTTCGTACTTGGGCAGGCGCTGCTGCAAGTGCTGCGCAAAGGTGTAGGCGCCGACGTAGCCAAGTACGTCGACGTGCCCGTAGTAGCGGTCTTTAAGGCGTTGCAATGTGCCGTTTTTTTCGACCTTGTCGAGGTAGCTGTTGATCTCGTTGAGCAAGCTGTTGTCATCACCTGCCGCCACGGCCCAGCTCTGGTTGCTGGCATTGCCGAGGTCGAACGCCACGCGCACGTTGGGGAAGTACACCTGGTTCATCGCGACTTCATTGGAGTCCACCAGCGTCAGGTCGATTTGCCCCTCGTCGACCATGCGCAGCAAGTCGACCACCTCAACGGCGTCGGACTCTTCGTATTCAATCGCCGGGTTCTGCTTTTTCAGCGCGGCCAATTGCTCGGCGTGGGTGCTGCCTTTAAGCACCATGATCTTCTTGCCCACCAGGTCCGCCGCACTGGTCGGGCGGGACTGGCCATTGCGGTAGATGATCTGCGGGGTCACTTCGAGGTAAGGATGCGAGAAACGCACCTGTTGTTCGCGCTGCTCGCTGCTGACCAGGCCGGCGGCGGCGAGCACCGGGCCCTTGGGCTTGCCCAACTGGCCGAACAGGTCATCGAGGTTGTCGGCGGTCTCGATCTCCAGCTTCACCCCCAGGTCGTCGGCAAAACGCTTGACCAGTTCGTATTCGAAACCGGTTTCACCGTTGCGGTCCTGGAAATAAGTCGCCGGGCTGTTCCGGGTAATCACCCGCAATACGCCATCCTCCTTGATTCGCTCGAGCGTGCTGGGTTTATCAACACAGGCGCTGAGCATCAGGAAGAGTCCGGTTGCGATGAGCCATTTAGCGCATCGCGGGCGCAAAGCAGTAGGGGAGAACATCTGCGCAGTATACGCAAACGACCCACGGCGCCATATCTCGACAGCACGGGACTTGTCTGCTAGCACCCGCAAAACCGGGCTGAAGCCCGCAGAAACGTGGGCTGGCGAAGGTTTGTGACGGTTAAAATAACTGCGCGCAATGTCCGCGATACTGCCCTGATACCGTGCAAACCTTGCCAACTGACGTTCGGCA
This sequence comes from Pseudomonas kitaguniensis, assembly GCF_009296165.1. Lineage (GTDB taxonomy): Bacteria > Pseudomonadota > Gammaproteobacteria > Pseudomonadales > Pseudomonadaceae > Aquipseudomonas > Aquipseudomonas kitaguniensis. Next base: position 1,767 of record NZ_VUAZ01000071.1, read on the forward strand.
GCGGCCAGCGTTGCCGTTTCGGGTGCCGTTGGCGCAGGTTTACGCTAGAATGCACGGCCTCAAAGCACACCCCTTCCCGAGGCTGTCCCGAAGATGTTGATCCTGCGCGGCGCTCCTGCCCTTTCTGCCTTTCGCCACAGCAAACTCCTTGAACAACTGAGCCAAAAGGTTCCAGCGGTTACAGGCCTGTATGCTGAATTTGCTCACTTCGCCGACGTTACCGGCGTGTTGACCGCCGACGAACAGCAAGTGCTCGCACGCCTTCTGAAGTACGGTCCCAGCGTTCCTGTTCAAGAGCCTGACGGCCGCTTGTTCCTGGTGCTGCCACGGTTCGGCACCATTTCGCCCTGGTCGAGCAAGGCCAGCGACATCGCCCGCAACTGTGGCCTGGAAAAAATCCAGCGCCTGGAACGCGGTATTGCCTTCTATGTAGCAGGGCAGTTCAGCGATGCCGAGGCCGAGCTGATCGCCAGCAGCCTGCACGACCGCATGACCCAGATCATCGTCAGCCAGTTGGAACAGGCTGCCGGCCTGTTCAGCCACGCCGCGCCCAAGCCGCTGACCGCGATTGACGTGCTCGGCGGTGGTCGCGCCGCCCTCGAGAAGGCCAACACCGAGCTGGGCCTGGCCCTGGCCGAAGACGAAATCGACTACCTGGTCGACGCCTTCAACGGTTTGAAACGCAACCCGCACGACATCGAACTGATGATGTTCGCGCAGGCCAACTCCGAGCACTGCCGTCACAAGATCTTCAACGCCAGTTGGGACATCGACGGTCAGAGCCAGGAAAAAAGCCTGTTCGGCATGATCAAGAACACCTACGTGATGCACAGCGAAGGTGTTCTGTCGGCTTATAAAGACAACGCCTCGGTGATCGTCGGCAGTGTTGCCGGGCGTTTCTTCCCGGACCCTGAAACCCGCCAGTACGGCGCGGTGCAGGAGCCGGTGCACATCCTGATGAAGGTTGAAACCCACAACCACCCGACCGCGATTGCCCCGTTCCCTGGTGCTGCCACCGGTTCCGGCGGCGAGATTCGCGACGAAGGTGCAACCGGGCGTGGCGCCAAGCCAAAGGCGGGCCTCACCGGTTTTACCGTGTCCAACCTGCAAATTCCGGGTTTCGAACAGCCGTGGGAAGTGCCGTACGGCAAGCCCGAGCGCATCGTTACCGCGCTGGACATCATGATCGAAGGCCCACTGGGCGGCGCCGCGTTCAACAACGAATTCGGGCGCCCGGCGCTGACCGGCTACTTCCGTACCTTCGAGCAGTCCATCACTACACCGCGTGGCGATGAAGTGCGCGGCTACCACAAGCCGATCATGTTGGCCGGCGGCATGGGCAACATCCGTGAAGAACACGTACAGAAAGCCGAGATTCTGGTCGGCTCCAAGCTGATCGTCCTCGGCGGCCCGGCGATGTTGATCGGCCTCGGCGGCGGCGCTGCGTCCTCCATGGCCACCGGCACCAGTTCGGCTGACCTGGATTTCGCCTCCGTACAACGCGAAAACCCGGAAATGGAACGCCGCTGCCAGGAAGTCATCGACCGTTGCTGGCAGTTGGGTGACAAGAACCCGATCAGCTTCATCCACGACGTCGGCGCCGGCGGTTTGTCCAACGCCTTCCCGGAACTGGTCAACGATGGCGAGCGCGGTGGCCGTTTCGAACTGCGCAATATTCCAAACGACGAGCCGGGCATGGCCCCGCACGAAATCTGGAGCAACGAATCCCAGGAACGTTACGTGCTGGCCGTTGGCCCTGAAGACTTTGCGCGCTTCCAGGCCATCTGCGAACGCGAGCGCTGCCCGTTTGCCGTGGTCGGCGAAGCCACTGCCGAGCCGCAACTGACGGTTACCGACAGCCACTTCGGCAACAACCCGGTCGACATGCCGCTCGAAGTGCTGCTGGGCAAAGCCCCGCGCATGCACCGTTCGGCCGTGCGTGAAACCGAGTTGGGCGATGACTTCGACCCAAGTTCGCTGGAACTGGCCGACAGCATCGAACGCGTGCTGCACCACCCCGCCGTGGCGAGCAAAAGCTTCCTGATCACCATCGGCGACCGCACCATCACTGGCCTGGTTGCGCGTGACCAAATGGTTGGCCCGTGGCAGGTGCCGGTGGCTGACGTTGCCGTCACCGCCACCAGCTTCGACGTCTACACCGGTGAAGCCATGGCCATGGGCGAGCGTACGCCGCTGGCCCTGCTGGACGCCCCGGCGTCGGGCCGCATGGCGATTGGTGAAACCCTCACCAACATTGCCGCCTCGCGCATCGGCAAGCTGTCCGACATTAAACTGTCGGCCAACTGGATGTCCGCCGCCGGCCACCCCGGTGAAGACGCGCGCCTGTATGACACTGTGAAAGCAGTCGGCATGGAGCTGTGCCCGGAGCTGGGGATCACCATTCCGGTGGGCAAGGACTCGATGTCCATGGCCACCCGTTGGAGCGATGAGGGCACCGACAAGAGCGTTACTTCGCCGCTGTCGCTGATCGTCACCGGTTTTGCACCGGTTACCGACATCCGCCAGACCCTGACCCCGCAACTGCGCATGGACAAGGGCACTACCGACCTGATCCTGATCGACCTCGGCCGTGGCCAGAACCGCATGGGCGCCTCGATCCTCGCGCAAACCCACGGCAAGCTCGGCAAACACGCGCCGGACGTGGATGACGCCGAAGACCTCAAAGCCTTCTTCGCCGTGATCCAGGGCCTGAATGCCGACGGCCACCTGCTGGCTTACCACGACCGCTCCGACGGTGGTTTGCTGACCAGCGTGGTAGAGATGGCCTTCGCCGGCCACTGCGGCCTGAACATCGTGCTCGACAGCGTTGCCGAGGATGCGTTTGAAATTAACGGCATCCTGTTCAACGAAGAGTTGGGCGCAGTGATTCAGGTGCGCCAGGACGCAACCCCGGACGTGCTCGCGCAATTCAGCGCCGCTGGCCTGGACGACTGCGTGGCGGTGATCGGCCAGCCGATCAACAACGGTGAAATCAATATCTCCTTCAATGGCGATACCGTGTTCGCCGGCCAGCGCCGTTTGCTGCAACGCCAATGGGCTGAAACCAGCTACCAGATCCAGCGTCTGCGCGACAACGTTGAGTGCGCCGAGCAGGAGTTCGACGCGATCCTGGAAGAAGACAACCCGGGCCTGAGCACCACGCTCAGCTTCGACGTTAACCAGGACATCGCCGCGCCTTACATCAAAAAAGGCATTCGCCCACAAGTTGCCGTACTGCGTGAGCAGGGCGTCAACGGCCAAGTGGAAATGGCGGCCGCGTTCGACCGCGCGGGTTTTAATGCGATTGACGTGCACATGAGCGACATCCTCGCCGGTCGCGTTGACCTCAACGAGTTCAAAGGCCTTGTTGCCTGCGGTGGTTTCTCCTACGGCGACGTGTTGGGTGCCGGTGAAGGCTGGGCCAAATCGGCCCTGTTCAACAGCCGTGCCCGCGATGCGTTCCAGGGCTTCTTCGAGCGCAACGACAGCTTCACCCTGGGTGTGTGCAACGGTTGCCAGATGATGTCCAACCTCAGCGAACTGATCCCGGGCAGCGAGTTCTGGCCGCACTTTGTGCGTAACCGTTCCGAGCAGTTCGAAGCCCGTGTCGCCATGGTGCAAGTGCAGGAGTCCAACTCGATCTTCCTGCAAGGCATGGCCGGTTCGCGCATGCCAATCGCCATCGCCCACGGTGAAGGCCATGCCGAGTTTGAAAACGAAGAAGCCTTGCTCGAAGCCGACCTGTCCGGCTGCGTGGCCATGCGTTTCGTCGACAACCACGGCAAGGTTACCGAAACCTACCCGGCCAACCCGAACGGCTCGCCGCGCGGGATCACCGGCCTCACCAGCCGCGACGGTCGTGTGACCATCATGATGCCGCACCCGGAGCGTGTATTCCGCGCCGTGCAAAACTCGTGGCGCCCGGAAGAGTGGGACGAAGACGGCGCCTGGATGCGCATGTTCCGCAACGCTCGCGTGTGGGTGAACTAAGGCGGTGTACAAGCTTGCCTTCTTTGTGCCCACAAGCCATGTGGAGACGGTGAAAACCGCCGTCTTCGCAGCGGGTGGCGGGCGCATCGGCGACTACGACAGCTGCGCCTGGCAAGTGCTGGGCCAAGGCCAGTTTCGCGCGTTGGACGGCAGCCAGCCGTTTATCGGGCACGTCGGCCAGGTTGAAGTGGTTGAAGAATGGAAGGTGGAGCTGGTGGTGGCGGATGAGTTGATGGTGGCTGTCGTGGCTGCGCTCAAGCTAAGCCATCCCTACGAGACACCGGCGTATGAGGTGTGGCAACTGGCGGATTTTTGATCCGACGGCTGTGAAACGAGAAACCCGCTGGGCCATCACGGACAGCGGGTTTTTTGTGCCTGGAAAACAGAAACCCCCTACAGAGGCTTTGTCGCCAGCAACGGTAGTGTGCCGCTCGGGTGCTTCGAGACAACGCATCCGCATCAGTGGCCGCGTGGATGTCTCGGGCTTGGACCCAGTCGAGAAGGTGTTCCTACATGAAGAAGAACCAGTGGATCGCAGGCAGTGCTCTGGCGGCTATGTTGATGGGTGCCGGAGCCGCTTGGGCGGTTAAGCCCGAGGCCAAGGGCAACGTCCAGTTTTACGATTCCGGGCGTTTTGACCTGCCATTCTCGGATGGCGTACGTGTAGGCAATGTGTTCTACACCGCCGGGGAAATCGGCGACGCTCACGGTTCCGACAAAGTGGTGCCAGGCGGTATCGTGCCGGAATCGCGCCAGGCGTTGGAAAACATCAAAACCACGCTCAAAGCCAACGGCTATGCGATGACCGACGTCGTGAAGTGCACGGTTTTCCTGGAAGATATTAAGGACTGGCCAGCTTTCAACGACGTCTACAAAGAGTATTTCAAAAAGCCTTACCCGGCGCGTAGTGCGTTCGGCGGCACCCAGTTGGCCTGGAGTGCCAAGATGGAAATTGAGTGCATTGCGGCCAAGTGATGCGTTCGGATTGATTCGCTGGTTGTGAAACTGGAAACCCGCTGGGCCAGTGTGGTCAGCGGGTTTTTTGTTGGCTGTCAGGGCCTCATCGGGAGCAAGCCCCCTCCCACAGTTGACCGGGTTGTCTGTCATACATCACGCCAATGTGGGAGGGGGCTTGCTCCCGATGAGGCCTCAGATATTTCTTACAGACCTTTCAGGTTGTCCCTCGAAACTGGCGTCACTAAAGGGTGGCTGTGCGCGGGAGGCCTTAGGGTCACCGGGGTCCTGGCGACTCGGTCTTGCAGGCCCGTGCACAGCTGCCACCCATCAACTGCAAGTGATGCCGGTAGCTCCCATTTTTGCCAGGAGTTTTACCATGATCAAAGACAGTCCAAATCTTCGGTTGGGCGCAGAGCGTCCAAGGCGGCATTACCACGCAGAGCGTGGGAACGATCATGTGAAGTTAATCGGGTTGACGGTGATGTTTTTATAAACTACTGTATGAATGTACAGTAAATGTGCACATGGCCAGGACGGCCATGTTTCATTCTTGACCCGAATAACCGGGTCTTATGATTTAAGAGAGGGAACTCATGTCTTATCCAGAAAGCAAACTCACTGGCCTCACCGGCTTTGCCAAAGCCGCTAAAGTGACCGGCGGCTGGTCCGGCCCGGTTGTCAGTATCACCACCCTTGATCAACTCAAAGCCAATATCGGTGATGCCACACCGCGGGTGTTGGTGATCAACAGCAATATCTCAACCTCCAGCCTGACCAAAGTTTCCCTGGGCTCGAACAAAACCCTGGTCGGTTCGTTCCAGAACCGCACGCTCAATAACATCCACTTTCGGGCGACCGCCGCTTCGCAGAACATTATTTTTCAAAACATCATCTTCCAGCATTCCGCCAGCATCAAAGATAACGATGACATCCAGCTGTACCTCAACTACGGCAGCAAGTACTGGATCGACCATTGCTCCTTTGTAGGCCATAGCTGGTCCACCAACGATGGCAGCCTCGACAAGCTGCTGTACATCGGCGACAAGGCTGACTACACGACCATCAGCAACTGCTTCTTTGGCAGCCACAAGTACGGTTTGATCCTTGGCCACCCGACCGATGACAACAACACCGCTTTTAATGGTTTCCCACGCCTGACGATTTGCCACAACCGCTTTGAAAACATGGAAGTGCGTGCACCGGGGTTGATGCGTTATGGCTACTTCCACGTCTATAACAACTACATCAACAAGTTTCACCTCGGTTTTACGCTGGCGCAAAACGCCAACATTCTTTCCGAGAGCAACCACTTCGGTGAGGGCAGCGAGAATAAAGGCATGTTGGACGATAAAGGCAACGGCACATTTACCGACATTGGCAGTGTGCCTGCGATCACTAATCAGAAGTCGCCAAAAGCGCAGTGGACGGCTTCTTCCAACTACACTTACGCCTTGAAAACCGCCGCACAAGCGAAGGACTTTACGGTGAAAAATGCGGGGGCACAGTCGGCGAACCTGGTGTTTGGCGGCTAAAGCGATCTGCAACCAGGCGCCTGAGTTATTGGGCGTCTGTTAGAACCCGTCGCGAGCAAGGCCGCTCCCACATTTTGATTTGTGAACACATTCAAATGTGGGAGCGGCGGTGCGACGATTCGACTTGCTCGCGATTGGGCCATAACAGCCACTACACCTCTAAACCCTGCCACCCACCAACCGCGCCAACGCCTCACCCAACCCCGAAGCATTGTCACCCACCAGCAGGTGCAAAACACCGCTGTCCAGTCGACTGATGCCTTGGCAACCAAGCGCGGTGAGCTGATCGTGCGACACCACCGATTCATCCCCCAACTCTACGCGCAACCGGGTCATCGCCACCGCTTGCAACTGGCGCACATTGGCTCGACCGCCCAAGGCATTCAGCCATTCTTCGGCCTCCTGCTCATTCACCGCAATCGGCTTATCCACCGCTGCGACCGCGACAGGCACCGTCGCCACAAAGGCGGGCATCGCCAAGCGAATCTCATCGGCGATGCTGTCCGCCATCGGCCCGACCACTACTTGTAAGCTCCCGCCATTGCCTGGCCGAACCACGGCCATGGCGCCCAGTGCTTTCAGTTCGGAGTCGACCACCTTGTTGCGATCGCGCATGTCCAACCGCAAGCGCGTGGTACACGCGCCCACACTCAGCAGATTGTCCGCGCCGCCCAGCGCACGGATGTACGCGCTGGCGCGTTGGTTGTCGCTCATCGCTTCGGCCTGCACCACCGGAATATCTTCACGGCCCGGCGTCTTCAAGTTAAAGCGGCGAATGCAGTAGTTGAACACGCTGTAGTAGATCACCGCGTAAGCCAGCCCGACCGGGAACACCAGCCAACCATTGGTGGACTTGCCCCAGCCCAGCACCATGTCGATAAACCCGCCGGAGAAGGTAAAGCCCAAGTGGATATTCAACAGGTTGGTCACCGCCATCGACAGGCCGGTGAGCAGCGCGTGGACCAAATACAAAAACGGCGCGAGGAACATGAACGCAAATTCAATCGGCTCGGTCACCCCGGTCAAGAACGAGGTCAGTGCCATCGAGAGGAAAATCCCGCCCATCACTTTGCGCCGCTCCGGCAATGCGTTGCGGTACATCGCCAGGCACGCAGCGGGCAGGCCGAACAGCATCACCGGGAACATGCCGGTCATGAACTGGCCGCCTTTCGGGTCGCCGGCAAAGTAGCGGGTCAGGTCGCCGGTGACGACGGCGCCGGTCACCGGGTCGGTGAAGCTGCCGAACACAAACCACGCCATGTTGTTGAGGATATGGTGCAGGCCGGTGACGATCAGCAGGCGGTTGAACACGCCGAACACGAACGCGCCGAAGCTGCCGCTTTCCATCAGCAACACGCCAAAGCTGTTGATACCTTGCTGAATCGGCGGCCAGATCAGGCCGAATATCACCCCTAAGCCCACCGCACTGAAGCCGGTGACAATCGGCACAAACCGCCGCCCACCAAAGAAGGCGAGGTAATCCGGCAGCTTGATGTCCTTGAAGCGGTTGTACAGCCCGCCCGCCATCAAGCCGCTGGCGATACCGGCGAGCATGCCCATGTTGATGCTGGTGTCCATCACCTTGAGCGTGGAGACCATCACCAGGTAGCCAATCGCACCCGCCAGGCCCGCCGTACCGTTATTGTCGCGGGCAAAACCCACGGCAATGCCGATGGCGAAGATCAGCGCCAGGTTGGCGAAGATCGCCTGCCCGGCGTCGTGCATCACGGCGATGTTCAACAGGTCGGTGTCGCCCAGGCGCAGCAAGAGGCCGGCGATGGGCAAGATTGCGATCGGCAGCATCAGCGCGCGGCCGAGGCGTTGCAAGCCTTCGATAAAATGTTGGTACATGGCGTGTCTCCCTTTTTTTGTTGTTGTCAGCTCAGCGGCCAGTGGTGGTGACAGGCTTGGCGAACGGCTTTGGCGCTGCTCAGGTCGAGCAGGCCTTGGCTCAATTGCCGGCATTGCGCCGCGTCCAGGTGGCGGACGCGGTCTTTGATTTCGCCGATTTGCGGCGGGCTGACCGACAGCTCGCGCACGCCAAGGCCGATAAGCACCGGCGTGGCCAGCGGGTCGGACGCGAGCGCGCCGCATACACCCACCCAACGGCCATGTTTGGCTGCGCCCAGGCAGGTTTGCGCGATCAGTCGCAACAGCGCCGGGTGCAAGGCATCGACCCGCGCGGCGAGGCCTGCGTGGTCGCGGTCCATGGCCAGGGTGTACTGGGAAAGGTCATTGGTGCCGATCGACAAAAAGTCTGCGTGCTCAGCCAATTGCTCGGCCATCAGCGCGGCAGCGGGCACTTCGATCATCACGCCCAGTTGCGGGCGTTGGGTCAGTTCCAGCTCTGCGCACAACTCATCCAGACGCCGGCGGATCTGCAGCAGTTCGTCGACCTCGCTGACCATCGGCAACAGGATGCGGCAGCGTTCAAGCGGGCGCACGTGCAGCAGCGCGCGCAGTTGTTGGTCGAGCACATCCGGGCGCACTTGGGCCAGGCGAATGCCGCGCAGGCCCAGCACCGGGTTGGCTTCGACCGGCAGCGGCAAGTAGTCGAGTTGTTTGTCGCCGCCCACGTCGATGGTGCGGATGATCACCGACGTGTCGCCCATGGCATCCAGCACGGCCTGATAGGCCTGGCGCTGCTCCTGTTCATCCGGCGCGGTGCGGCGGTCGACGAAGAGAAATTCTGTGCGCAACAGGCCAACACCTTCCGCGCCGTTTTCAAATGCCACCTCGGCTTCGGCACTGGAGGCGACATTGGCGGCGACTTCGATGCGCACGCCATCGCAGGTTTGCGCAGGCTGTTGGGCGTGGGCCTGTTGCTGTTGGCGACGCAGCGTTTGCGCCTCGCGAAGCTGGTGCACTTCGGCGTGGCGCGCCGCGCTGGGTGCAAGTTCCAGGCGGCCGTTGGCAGCATCCAGCACCACGCGTTGGCCGTGTGGCACATCCAGCAGTTCGGCGCCCAGCGCGACCACGCAGGGCAAGCCTTTGCCGCGCGCGAGGATGGCGACGTGGGAGGTCGCGCCGCCTTCGGCCATGCAGATGCCGGCTGCGTTTTGCGCACTCAGTTGCATCAGGTCCGAGGGGGTCAGTTCATGCGCGCTGACGATTGCGCCAGCAGGCAGTTCGACGTGCCAGGCTTCACCCAGCAGCGCACGTAATACACGCTGTTGCAGGTCGCGCAGGTCGTTGGCACGTTCGGCAAACAGTGGCTTGCCCAATGCCAGCAACACCATGCACTGCGCCTGTATCGCATCGCGCCAGGCGTGGGTGGCGGCGCTGCCGTCTTCGATGGCCGCGGTGGCTGCTTGCAGTAACGCTGGGTCTTCGAGCAGGGCCAGGTGCGCCGCGAATATCTCCTCTTCCTCGACCTGCTTGCGCTGCCGGGCATGGTTCAGCGTGGTGCGGATTTCGTCGCGCACTTGCTCAAGCGCTGCGTGCAGCCGTTGCAATTGTTCAGCGGCGACGTGGTTGCCAGTGTCGTGCGCCAACTCGATGCCGGTAAGGCGAAACAGCGGCCCGCAGACCAGCCCCGGCGCCGCACACACACCGTGCAATACCCCGGCTTCGGTATTGACCCGACGTACAGCGACCACAACCGGTGCGTGGTGTTCTTCTTTGATAGCGACCGACAGCGCGGCGACCAACGCCTGCAACGCGGCCTCGGCATCCTGGCCGCGGCAGCTGACGCGCACCTCGTCGCCTTCGCCAATGCCCAGCCCCATCAAGCCGATCAAACTGTCGCACGCCGCCGACTTACCGGCGAACTGCAGCTGCGCCTGGCTGCTGAAACCTTGCGCGGTCTTGCGGATTAACGCGGCGGGGCGCGCATGCAGGCCGCCACGGTGAGTAATGCGCACGCTGGCGCTGACTTCCGCGACCGAGTTATCCACAGCCGTCCGCATTGTGCTGGTTGAGCGCGCCACAATCTGCAACAACGGCTCGCCAACTTTCACGGTTTTGCCGGCAATCGGCCGCAGTTCAAAGTCATCGCCATTGGTCAGAATGATCAGGCTGACCAGGCTTTTGCACTGGCGCGCAACGCGGTCCAGATCAAACTGCACCAGCGCCTGCCCAGCGCTCACCCGCGCACCTTCCTGCACCAGCACGGTAAACCCTTCGCCCTTCAACTCCACCGTGTCGATGCCCACATGCAGCAACACTTCGGCACCGTTTTCGGCGCGAATGCTCAGCGCATGCCCGCTGCGCGCAACCTGCATGATTACCCCGTCACACGGCGCGTGCAGGCAGCCATTCAGCGGGTCGATGCCGATGCCGTCGCCCAGCGTGCCGCTGGCGAACACTTCATCGGGAACATTGCGCAGGCTCAGCACCGGCCCGCTTAAGGGGGCGTTGAGGGTCAGTTGATTATTGTTGTTGGACATGGGCACGGTACTCATCAGGAAAACGCTGCAAACCACTCAGTGAGTGCGGGTAACTTTGCTCAGGTGACGCGGCTGGTCCGGGTCCATGCCCCGAGCGACTGCCAGGCCTGCGGCCATCACGTAAAAACTCTGGATCGCCAGGATCGGGTCCAGGCTTGGGTGTTCGGCGCGGCTCAGGGTCAGGTCGCGCTCGGCAATGTCGTCTGGCGCGGCCAGCAACACGCGGGCGCCGCGCAGGCGCATATCGGCGGCCAGGCTCAACAGGCCAGCTTGCTCGGCGCCGCGTGGGGCGAACACCAGCAACGGGTAGTTTTCGTCGATCAACGCCATCGGCCCGTGGCGCACTTCGGCGCTGCTGAAGGCTTCGGCCTGGATCGCCGAGGTTTCCTTGAGCTTGAGCGCTGCTTCCTGGGCGATGGCAAAGCCTGCGCCACGGCCGATCACCATCAATTGCTGACAGCCGCGCAGGGCCTCGATGGCATTGCTCCAGTCTTGCTTGGCGGCTGCGCGCAACTCATCGGGCAGCGCGCGGCAGGCCTGCAACACATCAGCCTCCTGGTTCCAGTGGCCGATCAACTGCGCGCTGGCGCTGAGGGTGGCGATAAAACTTTTGGTCGCGGCCACGCTGAGTTCCGGCCCGGCGCACAGCGGCACGTGGTATTCGCAGGCGGCTTGCAGTGGCGAGTCTTCGGCGTTGACCAGCGAAATGCTCAAGGCCCCGCGTTTGCGCAGCAGGCGCAAGCTGTCGACCAGGTCCGGGCTTTGCCCCGACTGGGAGAACCCGAACGCCACCTGGCCGCTGACCTTCAGCGGCGCTTGCAACAAGGTCACTACCGACATCGGCAACGACGCCACCGGAATGCCCACGTGTTGCATGGCCAAGTAGGCGAAGTAGCTGGCGGCATGGTCGGAGCTGCCGCGCGCGATGGTCATCGCCACCTGTGGCGGTTGATGGCGCAGGCGAGCGGCCACGGCTTCCAGCAGCGGGTCGAGGCGTTGCAGTTGCGCGGCCACGGCGTCACCGGAGGCCAGTGCCTCTTCAAGCATTTTTGAAGTCAATGGTTTCTCCTTCGACCATTACGTCGGTGAGGTGCAGGGAGCGGTCCATGCGCACGCAGTCGGCAAAGCTGCCGGGTTGCAGGCGCCCGCGTTCTGGCAGGCCCAGGTAGTCCGCAGGGAATTGCGACAGGCGTTGTGAGGCTTCGCTGATCGGCAGGCCGATTTTCACCAGGTTGCGCAGCGCCTGGTCCATGGTCAGGGTGCTGCCGGCCAAAGTACCGTCGGCCAGGCGCACACCGCCCAGGCATTTGGTCACCGTGTGGCTGCCCAGCTTGTATTCGCCATCGGGCATGCCGGCGGCGGCGGTGGAGTCGGTTACGCAGTACAGGCAAGGGATCGAGCGCAGCGCCACGCGCATGGCGCCGGGGTGCACGTGGAGTAAATCCGGGATCAGTTCTGCGTACGTGGCGTGGGCCAGGGCGGCGCCGACGATGCCGGGTTCGCGGTGGTGCAGCGGGCTCATGGCGTTGTACAAATGCGTAAAACTGGTGGCGCCGGCGGCGAGGGCGGCGACGCCTTCTTCATAGCTGCCCAAGGTATGGCCGATTTGCATGCGCACGCCGCGCTGGCTGCACGCGCGGATCAGCGCGTCGTGGCCGGCGATTTCCGGGGCGATGGTGATCACCCGGATCGGTGCCAGGCGCAGGTAGTCTTCGACTTCGGCCAGCAACGCGGTGTGCGCAAAGTTGGGTTGTGCGCCGAGTTTTCCAGGGTTGATGTAGGGCCCTTCAAGGTGCACACCGAGTACACGCGCGCTGCCGCTCGGGCGATGCTCACAGAAGCTGCCGAGTTGGCCGAGCACGCGGGAAATTTCGTCGACCGGCGCGGTCATGGTCGTGGCCAACAGCGAGGTCGTGCCAAAACGCACGTGGGTGCGGGTGATGGTTTCGAAGGCGCCAGCGCCCTCCATGATGTCTTTGCCGCCACCGCCGTGTACGTGCAGGTCAATAAAGCCTGGCAGCAGGTACGGCAGGTCATTGTCAGCCGGGTCGCACGGCGTGCCTTCGGTGGCGACCACTTTGCCGTGTGCGTGGACCAGGCGGCCACGAATCCAGCCTTGAGGCGTGAGGATATTGTCTTCGGACATGGGGCAGTTCTCTAAGTCTGGCAATGGGCGGCAACGGCCTGTTGACGCGGCGTTCTAACGTCGAAGCTCTGCGACAAAGTCGTAGTAGTCGTTGCGGCAGTAGGTGTCGGTGATTTCAATCGGCGTGTTGTCGGCGGTGTAGCCGACCCGAGTCATCAGCAGCATGGCGGTGCCGGGGGCAATGCCCACCAGCGTGGCGAACTCATCCGAGGCATTGATCGCCTGGATATGTTGCAGGGCACGCACGATGGGCTTGCCGATGCCGTCGAGGTATTCGTAAAGCGAATTGCCGATGGCCTGTGGATGCGGCAGCACCGAGGCGGGCATCGCGGTCATTTCAATCGCCATCACCGTGTCGTCGGCTTTACGCAGGCGTTTAAGCCGCGCGACTTTGTCGGTGGGCGACAGCGCGAGGCGGATCAGCTCTTCATGGGTCGGCTGGGTGATGTCGCGCTCCAGCCACTGTGAGCTGGGCACAAACCCCTTGAGCCGGAGCATTTCGCTAAACCCCGAGAGGCGTGACAGCGGTTGTTCCAGGCGTGGCGTGATGAACGTGCCGGAGCCTTGGCTGCGGCGGATCAGGCCTTGCGCAAACAACACTTCCAGCGCTTTGCGGGCGGTGACCCGCGAGAGGCTCAACTGCTCGCTGAGGACGCGTTCGGACGGCAACGCCTGCTCGGATTTCCACTGGCCGGCATGGATCGCAGCTTCGAGGTTGCGCGCCAATTGCAGGTACAGCGGCGTCGATTGTTTGTCGTCGGGGCGCAGCGCCAATATGGGGTTCATCATTAAGGTTTCCGACGCCGTTATTAGAGTGTTGTCGCTCGGTAATGGCTGGAAACTAATACCACTTAAATACCATGTCAATGCTGCAAAAACGGTGCAGGCAATGGTTTATAGGCACTTTATGGGTGCGTGGTGGCCAGTGGTATTAGAGAGGTCTTTGGCGCGCGCAGAAGTGTGCCGCCCGCGCAGTGAACTGGTATTCACCGGCAGGCAGTCGTGAGGGCGGGAAATATTTTTGAAATTTATTACCGGCGGTCAGCGATCAAGGCCGAATCTCGATCATCGTGCCGTCCTTGACCAGGTTCCACACTTCGCGCATGTCCACGTTGCGCATGCCGATGCAGCCGTCGGTCCAGTCCAGCGTATGGAACCACTGTTCCGGGTATTCCTCGGTGTCGGGGGTGCCGTGAATCATGATCATGCTGCCCGGTTTAACACCCTCGCGGCGCGCGCGGGCGGCGTCACTGATGTTCGGGTAAGAGATGTGCATGGCGAGGTTGTAGCGGTCGCTGTTTTTACGCCAGTCGATCCAGTAAAAGCCCTCCGGCGTGCGGCGGTCGCCTTCAAACAGCTTGGCGCCCTTGGGGTTTTTGCCCAGGGAAATGCGATAAGTCTTGAGCGGTTTGCCGTCGTTGATCAGTTGTAACTGGTGGGCAGACTTGAGCACCAGAATTTTCTCGACAGGTTTGCCGCCGATGATTTCCACCGAGGAGGCCGACGACAGGGTAGCGAACGACAGGCAGATAAGAGCGAGCAACCAACGCATTAAAACGTTTTCCCTTTTAAAAGGTGCGGCCTGGAGTTGTTATTTGGCCGACCGCGTCATCGGCGGCACCGACTCGCTGCGCACCGGGAACGCTTGTTGCCGACGGTCAGCGAAGAAGCATTCTAAGGTACGCCCGACCGTGCGGAAAGCCAGCTCGGACCAAGGGATGGAAGCTTCATCGAACAGTTGCACTTCAAGGCTTTCGGGGCCTGCGGCAAAGTCCAGGTCGACCAGCTCGGCGCGGTAGAAAATATGCACCTGGCTGATGTGCGGCACGTTGATCAAGGTGTACAGGCTCAGGTTGCGCACGCGAGCGCAGGCTTCTTCCAGGGTTTCGCGTTCGGCGGCTTGTTCCACGGTCTCGCCGTTTTCCATGAAGCCTGCGGGCAGGGTCCAGAAACCCAGGCGCGGCTCGATGGCGCGGCGGCACAGCAGCACTTTATCGCCCCACACCGGCAGCGTACCGGCAACGATATTGGGGTTCTGATAGTGAATGGTCGAGCAGTGGTCGCACACAAAGCGCAGGCGCGAGTCGCCTTCGGGAATGCGTTGGGTCACCGGTTTACCGCACTGGCTGCAGAAGTTCATGCTGGGGTTCCTGAAGAGTGGGCACATCTTGGCTTGGTGCCAGGCTTTACTGCAAGTTGTGGTTTAACGACAGGCAGCGGGTTTTGGGGTTGGGCGCCCGCACGCTTTGGTGCATGATGCAAGGTAGCCAACAGACCGAGATGACTCATGCTGGACGAGCTCCTTCGCCGGGTAAGCAACCATACCCCGCACACTCTCGAAACCGACGGGCGCTTCCCCGAGGCTGCCGTGTTGGTGCCGATTACCCGCAGTGATGAACCTGAGCTGATCCTGACCCTGCGCGCCAGCGGCCTGTCGACCCACGGCGGCGAAGTGGCGTTCCCTGGCGGGCGCCGCGACCCTGAAGACCCCGACCTGATCTTTACCGCGCTGCGTGAGGCGCAGGAAGAAATCGGCCTGCCGCCGGGGCTGGTGGAAGTGATCGGCCCGTTAAGCCCGCTGATTTCATTGCATGGCATTCGTGTCACGCCTTTTGTCGGCGTCATCCCGGACTACGTCGAATACCTGGCCAACGACGCCGAAATCGCCGCGGTGTTCAGCGTGCCGCTGGAGTTTTTTCGCCAGGACCCGCGTGAACACACCCACCGCATCGATTACCAGGGCCGCAGTTGGTACGTGCCCAGCTATCGCTTCGGCGAATATAAAATTTGGGGCCTGACGGCGATCATGATTGTCGAGCTGATCAACCTGCTGTATGACGATGCCCACATCAGCCTGCACCAACCGCCCAAGAGCTTCATCACTACCTAAGCCATCGTTTGAATGGCGCGCCGTGAGGAAACACCATGAAATACCGCTTGGGCGACGCCCGCGTAGAGACTCATCCACACAGCTGGGTGGCCCCGAATGCCACGCTGGTGGGCAAGGTCAAGCTTGAGGAGGGCGCCAACGTGTGGTTCAACGCGGTATTGCGTGGCGATAACGAACTGATCCTGATCGGCAAGAACAGCAACGTGCAGGATGGCAGCGTGATGCACACCGACATGGGCTACCCGCTGACGCTGGGCACCGGCGTGACGATTGGCCATAACGCCATGCTGCATGGCTGCACCGTCGGCGACTACAGCCTGATCGGCATCAACGCGGTAATCCTCAATGGCGCCAGGATCGGCAAGCACTGCATCATCGGCGCCAATTCGCTGATCGGCGAGGGCAAAGAAATTCCCGACGGTTCTTTGGTGATGGGCTCGCCGGGCAAAGTTGTGCGTGAGCTGACCGAAGCGCAAAAACGCATGCTCGAAGCCAGCGCCGCGCACTATGTACACAACGCGCAGCGCTATGCGCGTGACCTGGTTGAGCAGGAACAATGAACCCGACCGAACGCCCCGTCGCCTCGCCGTGCGTGAGCATTTGCGCGCTGGATGATGACGATATTTGTACGGGCTGCCAGCGTAGTGTGGAGGAGATCACGCGTTGGAGCCGCATGGACAATGCCGAGCGCCGGGTGGTGCTGGGGTTGTGCCATGAGCGGGCGTTGGCGAGCGGGTTGGTGTGGATGATGCCGGGTAAATCCGGCGCCTGACAGACCGCTATCGCGAGCAAGCCCGCTCCTGTGGGAGGGGGCTTGCTCGCGATGAGGCCCCTGAAGACGACATATTCAGAAATGTGAAGTACCCTAGCCGGCTTGTTCACAGGTCCCGTCCGCCATGCTCTTCCTGATCGCTTACATCAGCAGTGTCGTGCTGATCAACTTCGCTTTTTCCACCGCCCCGCACCTGGATGTGATCTGGTCCGCGTGGGGCGGCCTGGTATTTATCTTGCGCGACATGGTGCAAACGCGCTTCGGCCATGGCGCGATCATCGCCATGTTGGCCGCGCTGGCGCTGTCGTACATCACCTCCGACCCGTCCATCGCGCTGGCCAGCGCCACCGCGTTCGGCGTGTCGGAGTGCATCGATTGGCTGGTGTTCAGCATCACCAAACGCCCGCTGCATGACCGCCTGTGGATAAGTTCGGCGCTGAGCATTCCTATCGATACCTTTATCTTTTTCGGCCTGATCGGCGCGCTGACGCCAGCGGTGGCAGGCACTGCATTGGTGTCCAAATTCGCCGGCGTGACGGTGGTGTGGCTGATCATGGCCTGGCGTATCCGCCAGCGCGCCGTCGCCAACTAAGGCCAATTTTTACAGTTCATGTAAAATGCCGGCCTTTCTCCCCATGATCCGCTCCCCTGAGGACCTGAGATGACCCGAATCGGAACTCCACTGTCGCCAACCGCGACCCGCGTTTTGCTGTGTGGCTGCGGTGAGCTGGGCAAGGAAGTGGTAATCGAGCTGCAACGCCTGGGCGTTGAAGTGATTGCCGTGGATCGCTACGCCAACGCGCCGGCCATGCAGGTTGCGCACCGCAGCCATGTGATCAACATGCTCGACGGCGCCGCCTTGCGTGCGGTGATCGAAGCGGAAAAGCCGCACTTCATCGTGCCGGAAATCGAAGCCATCGCCACCGCCACGCTGGTTGAACTGGAAGCCGAAGGCTTCACCGTGATCCCGACCGCGCGCGCCACCTCGCTGACCATGAACCGTGAAGGCATTCGTCGCCTGGCCGCTGAAGAACTGGACCTGCCGACTTCGCCGTACCACTTCGCCGACACCTTCGAAGACTACAGCAAGGCTGTGCAAGACCTCGGCTTCCCGTGCGTGGTCAAGCCGGTGATGAGTTCGTCGGGCAAGGGCCAGAGCCTGTTGCGCAGCACTGACGACGTGCAAAAAGCCTGGGAGTACGCTCAGGAGGGCGGCCGTGCCGGTAAAGGCCGCGTGATCATCGAAGGCTTCATCGACTTCGATTACGAAATCACCCTGCTGACCGTGCGTCACATCGGCGGCACCACCTTCTGCGCACCTGTCGGCCACCGTCAGGAGAAGGGCGACTATCAGGAATCCTGGCAGCCGCAAGCCATGAGCCCGATTGCCTTGGCGGAATCCGAGCGGGTTGCCAAAGCCGTGACTGAGGCACTCGGTGGCCGTGGCCTGTTTGGCGTGGAGCTGTTTATCAAGGGCGATCAAGTGTGGTTCAGCGAAGTCTCGCCGCGCCCACATGACACCGGTTTGGTGACCTTGATTTCTCAGGACCTGTCGCAGTTTGCCTTGCACGCTCGCGCCATTCTGGGCCTGCCGATTCCACTGATTCGTCAGTTCGGGCCTTCGGCGTCGGCGGTGATTTTGGTGGAAGGGCAGTCGACTCAGACTGCATTCGCCAACCTCGGCGCGGCGTTGAGCGAGCCGGACACGGCGTTGCGTCTGTTTGGCAAGCCGCAGGTGAACGGCCAGCGCCGCATGGGTGTGGCGTTGGCACGGGATGAGTCGATTGAAGCGGCGCGGGCCAAGGCTACGCGTGCTTCGAAGGCTGTTGTGGTAGAGCTCTAGAACCGCGTCGCTTGCATCGCGAGCAAGCCCGCTCCCACATTTTGAACTGTGAATGCTTTCAAATGTGGGAGGGGGCCTGCTCCCGATAGCGGTCTATCAGGCCACCTTGTTCAAATCATTATCACGCGTCTCTTTCAGGCACAGCACGGCAATCAAGCTGAGCAATGCCGCCGCCGACACATACCCGCCCACATAACTCAGCCCACCCATCGCCACCAGCTTGGTCGCGAAGAACGGTGCGGCCGATGCCCCTACAATCCCACCCAGGTTATACGCCGCCGACGCGCCGGTATAACGCACACGGGTCGGGAACAGTTCCGGCAACATCGCGCCCATCGGCGCGAAGGTTATGCCCATCAGGAACAGCTCCAATGCCAGGAATAACGCCACGGCCCACGTCGAGCCATGGGTCAGCAGCGGCTCCATGGTGAACCCCGACAAAATCGCCAGCACCGCGCCGACGATCAGCACCGGCTTGCGCCCGTAGCGATCACTGGCCAGTGCCGCCAGCGGTGTCGCCAGGCCCATGAACAACACGGCGAAACACAACAGCCCAAGGAAGGCTTCGCGGCTGTAACCCAGCGTCGAAACGCCGTAGCTCAGGGAGAACGCCGTGGTGATGTAGAACAGCGCATAGCACACCACCATCGACGCGGCGCCGAGTAACACCGGCAACCCGTGTTGGCTGAAGAGTTCCACCAGCGGCACTTTCACCGGCGCTTCGTTGGCCACGGCATGGGTGAACACCGGGGTTTCATGCAGCTTCAGCCGTGCATACAGGCCCACCATCACCAGCGCGGCGCTGAGGATGAACGGGATACGCCAGCCCCAACTGCGAAATTGCTCGTCGTTCAGGCTCATGGCCAATATCAGGAATAAGCCGTTGGCGGCCAAAAAACCAATCGACGGGCCGAGTTGCGGGAACATGCCGAACCAGGCGCGTTTGCCTTTGGGCGCGTTCTCGGTCGCCAGCAGCGCAGCGCCACCCCATTCGCCGCCAAGGCCCAACCCCTGGCCGAAGCGCAGCACACACAAGAGGATTGGCGCCCAGGCGCCGATGCTGTCATAACCCGGCAGCAAGCCGATCAGCGTGGTGCACACGCCCATCAGCAGCAAGGATGCGACCAATGTGGATTGCGCCCGATACGATCGCCGAAGTGGCCGAACAGCGCCGAACCCAGCGGGCGGGCGATAAAGGCGATGCCGAAGGTCAGGAACGACGCGAGCATTTGCGCGGTGCCGGAGGTCTGCGGAAAGAACACGGGGCCAATCACCAGCGCTGCCGCGGTGGCGTAGATATAGAAGTCGTAAAACTCGATGGCGGTGCCGACGATGCTCGCGGTAGCAACCCGTGCGGTCGAGTTGAGCGGGGCGGCGGGCGCGGCCTCGTTATAGGTGCTGCTCATTGAGGTATCCCTGAAGGTCATTGCGCGTTTGGACGCGGATTATTATTGGTCGAACACCCATGGGTCAGGGTTGTGCGCCGTGCGGCTCGGGATGGGAGCAAACACGCGGTGGGGCAGGGCCGGTAAGCCGCCCCGATTATAGGAAGGGGTGTGCGCATACAACAAGGGCAGTGTGGGAGGGAGCAAGCCCCCTCCCACATTGGACTGAGTCGTGTCAGTCAGGTCAGGCAGCCACCGGCACTCGGCTGGTGTGCCAGATCAGCACTTTGCTGACGCGGTTGTCCTCGGTTTCGAGGATTTCCAGGCGGTAGCGGCCAATTTTCAGGCATACCGCGCAGTCCGGAATAGTCTCCAGCGCTTCGGTCACCAGGCCGTTAAGGGTTTTGGGGCCGTCACTCGGCAGGTGCCAACCGAGGCTTTTATTCAGCTCGCGGATCGACGCGGCGCCGTCGATGATGTAGCGGCCGTCGGGCTGCGCTTCAATATGCGGGTTGTCTGCACTCTGTTCACTTTCGAATTCGCCGACGATTTCTTCAAGGATGTCTTCGAGCGTAACAATGCCCAGCACTTCGCCGTACTCGTCCACCACCATGCCCAGGCGGCGTTGCTGTTTGTGAAAATTCAGCAATTGCAACTGCAACGGCGTGCTTTCCGGGACGAAGTAGGGTTCGTGGCAGGCGGCCAGCAAGGCTTCTTTGCTCAGCGTGGCCTCGGGCAGCAGGTGTTGAATCTGCCGCGTATTCAGCACGGCCTGCACCTGGTTAATGTCGCTGTGGAACACTGGCAGGCGAGTGCGCTGGGAGGTGCGCAGTTGTTCGATGATGTCCTCGATCGGGTCGTCCAGGTTGATGCCGTCTACTTCGCTGCGCGGCACCAGGATGTCGTTAACCGTGATGTTGTCCAGCGCATGAATGCCGGGCATGCCAGGCGTGCGGTCGTCGTCTGCGTCGGGCTGCGGTTCATCGTCATGCTCGGGCAACGGCTCGTCGCTGTTTTTCACCGTGCCGGATTTGCGCGCAAAGGGGCGCAGCAACAACAGGCTGATGCCATTGAGCAACCAGGCCAGCGGGTAGAGCATTTTCAACGGCACGCCCAACAGCGTGTTGCCAAAACCCAGCACCGCTTGTGGGTGGTGAGTCGCCAAAGCGCGCGGCAGGTAATCGGCCAGCACCAGCAGCACGGCGCAGGAGATCAGCCAGCCTAGCCATGGGCCATTTTGCGCCCAGGCGTAAATCGCCAGCAGGGTGCACAAAATCACCACTGCAGCGCGACACAAGCTGTTGCACAGAATCAGGCTATGACGTGGGAAGTTCAGGCGGGCGGCGGCTTTGTCACCCTGGCGTGTACCGGGGCGCAGGGCCAGCAGGTGTTGTTGCGCGGCTTCGATGGCGGTAAACAGCGCCGCCCACAAAACCAGCAAAGCGATTACCGCGAGCATCGGCCCAAGGGGCAAGTTGTCCATGATTGCTGCCCGTCAGATATGCAGGATGTATTCGCGAACCAGCTTGCTGCCGAAATAGGCCAGCATCAGCAGGCAGAAACCGGCCAGGGTCCAACGTATCGCCTTGTGCCCGCGCCAGCCGAGGCGGTTACGGCCCCACAGCAACACGCTGAACACTACCCAGGCCAGGCACGCCAGCAGGGTTTTGTGCACAAGGTGCTGGGCAAACAGGTTTTCGACGAACAACCAGCCGGAAATCAGCGACAGCGACAGCAGCGTCCAGCCGGCCCAGAGGAACCCGAACAGCAGGCTTTCCATGGTTTGCAGCGGCGGGAAGTTCTTGATCAGCCCGGACGGGTGCTTGTTTTTAAGTTGATGGTCTTGCAGCAACAGCAGCAATGCCTGGAATACTGCGATGGTAAACATGCCGTAGGCGAGGATCGACAGTAGTATATGCGCGAGGATGCCCGGCTCTTCATCAATCACCTGCACGGTGCCGGTCGGCGCAAATTGCGCCAGCAACACCGTCAGCATGCCCAGCGGGAACAGCAGCACCAGCAGGTTTTCGACGGGGATGCGATAGCAGGCCAGCAGGGTCAGCGCGATCACGGCGGCGGCGATCAGGCTGGCGGCGCTGAAAAAATCCAGGCCCAGGCCGACCGGCGTCATCAAGTGGGTAAACAGGCTGGCGGCGTGGGCCAGCAGGGCGACGACGCCAAGGCCCACCAACAGACGTTTATCCGCTTTGGTGCCTTGGGCCAGACGAGTGCCCTGATAGAGAGTCGCAGCGGCATACACAATGGCGGCGGCGAGGCTGGGTAGCAAACTGGGTGACAAGGGGAGCATAAATCCTGATAGACAAGCCCGAAAGGCGCTGAGTTTGGCACACACCAACGCTGCACGAAAGACTCCCGGGCCAGACAGCGGGTGTGCACAGGCGCAGTCTTCGCTATAATCCGCGACCTGCCCACGCCGCAGGCTCGCCGAGCGCTGTTTTTAATAGCGATTTACCACAGCCTCGGCCGCCATTACCTCGGTCTACCGATGCACTTCGATGAATAGGGCCTGAAAGGATCGCGCATGTTTGAAAACCTGACTGACCGTCTCTCGCAGACGCTGCGCCACGTAACCGGCAAGGCCAAGCTGACCGAGGACAATATTAAAGACACCCTGCGTGAAGTGCGCATGGCGTTGCTGGAAGCCGACGTGGCGTTGCCTGTGGTCAAGGACTTCGTCAACTCGGTCAAAGAACGTGCGGTCGGCACCGAAGTGTCGCGCAGCCTGACCCCGGGCCAGGCCTTTGTGAAGATCGTGCAGGCCGAACTCGAAAGCCTGATGGGCGCGGCCAACGAAGACTTGAACCTCAGCGCCGTGCCGCCTGCCGTCGTACTGATGGCGGGTCTGCAAGGTGCGGGTAAAACCACCACCGCCGGCAAACTGGCGCGCTTCCTTAAAGAGCGCAAAAATAAAACCGTGATGGTGGTGTCGGCCGACGTTTACCGTCCGGCGGCGATCAAGCAGTTGGAAATGCTCGCCAGCGAAGTCGGCGTGACCTTCTTCCCGTCCGACCTGAGCCAAAAGCCGGTCGACATCGCCACCGCTGCGATTAAAGAAGCCAAGCTCAAGTTCATCGACGTGGTTATTGTCGATACCGCCGGTCGCCTGCACATCGACGAAGAGATGATGGGCGAGATCAAGGCGCTGCATGCCGCGATCAACCCGGTCGAGACGCTGTTTGTGGTCGACGCCATGACCGGCCAGGATGCGGCCAACACCGCCAAGGCCTTCGGTGACGCACTGCCGCTGACCGGCGTTATCCTCACCAAGGTCGACGGCGATGCCCGTGGCGGTGCCGCGCTGTCGGTGCGGGCCATCACCGGCAAGCCGATCAAGTTCATCGGTATGGGCGAGAAGAGCGAAGCGCTCGAACCGTTCCACCCAGAGCGTATCGCCTCGCGCATCCTCGGCATGGGCGACGTGCTCAGCCTGATCGAACAGGCTGAAGCCACGCTCGACAAGGACAAAGCCGACAAACTGGCTAAAAAGCTCAAGAAGGGCAAAGGCTTCGACCTCGAAGACTTCCGTGACCAACTGCAACAAATGAAGAACATGGGCGGCCTCGGCGGCCTGATGGACAAGCTGCCGAACATCGGCGGTGTGAATCTGGCGCAAATGGGCAATGCCCAGGGCGCGGCAGAGAAGCAGTTCAAGCAGATGGAAGCCATCATTAACTCCATGACGCCGGCCGAGCGCCGTGACCCTGAGCTGATCAGTGGTTCGCGCAAACGTCGTATCGCCATGGGCTCCGGTACTCAGGTGCAGGACATCGGTCGCTTGATCAAGCAGCACAAGCAGATGCAGAAAATGATGAAGAAATTCTCCGCAAAAGGCGGAATGGCCAAAATGATGCGCGGCATGGGCGGTATGTTGCCCGGCGGCGGCATGCCGAAAATGTAAAGAATTCGAGCGGGGGCCTAGCTCCTGCTCCGACCCACAAGGATGTGGGATCTCCAGCAAACCCGCAGTTAGCGGGAGCTGACCAGCCGTTTTAACCGACGGCTCTATAGCAGATCTGAGTGGCACGCTGATAGGCGCCAGAAAAAGACATTTGCAAAAGTCCGGATATTCCTTAGAATATGCGGCCTTTCGGGCACCTATGCCCGCTGTGCATTTAGATTTGCAGCACCGACTACAGGAACGATGTTCACATGCTAACAATCCGTCTTGCCCTTGGCGGCTCCAAAAAGCGCCCGTTTTACCACTTGACCGTAACCGACAGCCGCAACCCGCGCGACGGTTCGCACAAGGAACAGGTTGGTTTCTTCAACCCTGTTGCTCGTGGTCAAGAAGTTCGTCTGTCCGTGAACCAAGAGCGCGTAGCCTACTGGCTGAGCGTTGGTGCACAGCCATCCGAGCGCGTTGCAAAACTGTTGAAGGACTCGGCTAAGGCCGCAGCCTGAGCAATATGAACGCGACGCCAACTGTTGCTGATGATTTGATCGTTATCGGCAAGATTTACTCTGTTCATGGCGTTCGCGGCGAAGTGAAGGTGTATTCCTTTACTGATCCGACTGAAAACCTGTTGCAGTACAAAACCTGGACGCTTAGGCGCGAAGGCAGTGTGAAACAGGTCGAGCTGGTCAGTGGACGCGGGAGCGACAAGTTCCTGGTCGCAAAGCTCAAGGGTCTTGATGATCGTGAAGAAGCGCGTCTTCTGGCCGGTTATGAGATCTGCGTGCCGCGCAACCTGTTCCCTGAATTGACCGACGGCGAGTACTACTGGTACCAGCTGGAAGGTCTGAAGGTTATTGATCAACTCGGGCAATTGTTCGGGAAAATCGATCACCTTCTGGAAACCGGCGCCAATGATGTAATGGTGGTCAAGCCTTGCGCTGGCAGCCTGGATGATCGCGAACGCCTGTTGCCGTATACCGAGCAATGCGTGTTGGCTATCGACCTGGCAGCGGGCGAGATGAAGGTGGAATGGGACGCGGACTTCTAAGCGTGGCTAATTTGCGCATTGAAGTGATCAGTTTGTTTCCCGAGATGTTTTCCGCCATCAGCGAGTACGGCATCACCAGTCGGGCGGTGAAACAGGGGCTGTTGCAGCTTACCTGTTGGAACCCGCGAGACTACACGACGGATCGGCATCACACTGTGGACGATCGCCCATTTGGCGGTGGCCCGGGCATGGTGATGAAGATCAAGCCCCTGGAAGACGCATTGGTTCAGGCCAAGGCCGCCGCCGGGGAGAAGGCGAAGGTAATTTACCTGTCCCCTCAAGGCCGTCAGCTGAAACAGGCTGCGGTACGCGACATGGCGAATGAGGAAGCATTAATCCTGATTGCCGGTCGCTATGAAGGCATTGACGAGCGGTTTATTGAAGCTCATGTCGATGAAGAGTGGTCGATTGGGGACTATGTTCTGTCTGGCGGCGAGCTGCCGGCGATGGTCCTGATAGATGCGGTTACACGACTGCTGCCTGGAGCTTTAGGGCATGCGGACTCCGCGGAGGAAGATTCCTTCACGGATGGTTTGCTGGATTGCCCGCACTACACCCGACCGGAGGTGTATGCGGATCAGCGTGTTCCCGACGTATTGCTAAGTGGCAATCACGCACACATCCGGCGTTGGCGTTTACAGCAGTCCCTTGGTCGGACCTATGAACGACGCGCCGATCTTCTGGAAAGCCGCTCGCTTTCTGGAGAAGAGAAGAAGCTGCTCGAGGAATACATCCTCGCGCGGGACGATAGTTAACAACGTATCGATGGTAGGTCCATTGACTTACCTTAGGAGCACAGCATGACTAACAAAATCATCCTTGCACTCGAAGCAGAGCAGATGACCAAAGAAATCCCTACCTTTGCCCCGGGCGACACTATTGTCGTTCAGGTGAAAGTGAAGGAAGGCGACCGTTCGCGTCTGCAAGCGTTCGAAGGTGTTGTTATCGCCAAGCGTAACCGCGGCGTAAACAGTGCTTTCACCGTGCGTAAAATCTCCAACGGTGTTGGCGTAGAGCGTACTTTCCAGACCTACAGCCCGCAAATCGACAGCATGGCCGTTAAACGTCGCGGTGACGTACGTAAAGCCAAGCTGTACTACCTGCGTGACCTGTCTGGTAAAGCAGCTCGCATCAAGGAAAAACTGGCTTAAGCCCAGCTTCCCGATGCAGAAAAAAGCAGCCTACGGGCTGCTTTTTTGTGCCTGAAATTTGTCACTTTGCCGTTCATCCAGGTATTCCCCCTGTGGCAGCGGGCTTGCTCGCGATAGGATGTCACCGACAACACCTCTTCCACGCTTGAGCGCCTATGCCCGCCATCGACCACCCGCTGATTGACCGTTTCCTCGATGCCCTGTGGCTGGAAAAAGGCCTGTCCGACAACACCCGTCAGGCCTATCGCAGCGACTTGGCCCTGTTCAACGGCTGGATGCAGGAGCAAAACCTCGAACTGATCAATGCCGGCCGTGAGCTGATCCTCGATCACTTGGCCTGGCGCCTGGAGCAGCACTACAAACCCCGTTCGACTGCGCGTTTTCTTTCCGGCGTGCGTGGTTTCTATCGCTACCTGTTGCGCGAGAAACTGATCGCCGTCGACCCGACGCTGCAAGTCGATATGCCGCAACTCGGTAGGCCATTGCCAAAATCCCTGTCGGAAGCTGACGTGGATGCCTTGCTCGCCGCGCCCGACTTGAGCGAGGCTATCGGCCAGCGCGACCGCGCCATGCTTGAGGTGCTGTACGCCTGTGGCTTGCGGGTCACCGAGTTGATCAGCCTGACCCTGGAGCAAATCAACCTGCGCCAAGGCGTGCTGCGCGTGATGGGCAAGGGCAGCAAGGAGCGGCTGGTGCCGATGGGCGAGGAGGCAATCGTCTGGGTCGAGCGCTATATGCGTGATGCCCGCAGTGAATTGCTCGGCGGGCGGCCCAGCGATGTGCTGTTCCCCAGCCTGCGCGGCGAACAGATGACCCGTCAGACGTTTTGGCACCGTATCAAGCACCAGGCCAAGGTCGCCGGGATCAGCAAGAGCCTTTCGCCGCACACGTTGCGCCATGCGTTCGCCACGCATTTGCTCAACCACGGCGCTGATCTGCGGGTGGTGCAAATGCTGCTCGGGCACAGCGACTTATCCACCACGCAGATTTACACCCATGTGGCGCGGGCACGTCTGCAAGAGATGCACGCCAAACATCATCCGCGCGGGTAAAAGTCTGTCGGAAAAGGCCCAATTTGCTTGTCGCAGTCTGCCCCCCGGCCCAACTGTGGTAGGCTTCGCCGGTTAGTTAAGGGGACGGTCTGACTTGTGTTTACAGCGCCTGGTTTACCTATCGGTGTTGCGCACCCGTCCCTGCATCTGCCTTCAGGAGTTCCCATGCGCGTGACCCAGATTATTGCCGCCGCAGCGATTGCGTTGGTTTCCACCTTTGTCGTCGCCGACGACGCTGCCGAGCAAACCATTCGCAAGAGCCTGGCCGCGCTGCAGCTCGACACGCCGATCGAAAGCATCAGCACCAGCCCGATGGCCGGCCTGTATGAAGTCAAGCTCAAGGGCAGCCGCGTGCTGTACGCCAGTGCCGATGGCCAGTACATCGTTCAGGGCTACTTGTTCCAGTTGAAAGACGGCAAGCCGGTCAACCTCACCGAGCAAGCCGAGCGCTTGGGCGTGTCCAAGCTGATCAACGGTATTCCGGTGGCTGAAACCGTGGTTTACCCAGCGATCGGCGAAACCAAAACCCACATCACGGTGTTCACCGACACCACCTGCCCGTATTGCCACAAGCTGCACGCCGAAGTGCCCGCGCTGAACAAGCTGGGTGTGGAAGTGCGCTACGTAGCCTTCCCGCGCCAGGGCCTGGGTTCGCCCGGCGACGAGCAGTTGCAGGCGGTATGGTGCTCGACCGACAAAAAAGCGGCGATGGACAAGATGGTCGATGGCAAGGATATCAAGGCGGCCAAATGCGCCAACCCGGTTTCCAAGCAGTTTGCCTTGGGCCAGTCAATCGGTGTGAACGGTACTCCGGCCATCGTTTTAGCTGACGGTCAGGTGATTCCGGGCTACCAGCCTGCACCACAAGTTGCCAAACTGGCACTGGGCGCTAAATAAACCAGCATCGTCGAGCCTTTGACGATCATGGCCCGCCGACAGATCGACGGGCCATTAATTGAAAGCCGCAGTGATGCGGCTGTTTTTCCGCGACCGACCCAGCGTCGGTCGTTTCATGGGGAGTTCTTCAGTGAAACCGGTCAAAGTTGGCATCTGTGGGTTAGGGACCGTCGGTGGCGGCACCTTTAACGTACTTCAGCGTAATGCTGAAGAAATTTCCCGCCGTGCAGGGCGCGCGATTGAAGTGGCGCAAATTGCCACACGCTCGCCAAAGCCTCAGTTCCAAACGACCGGTATTGCGATTACCAACGATGTTTTCGCCATTGCCACCAACCCTGAAATCGACATCGTCATCGAACTGGTCGGCGGCTACACCGTCGCCCGTGAGCTGGTGCTCATGGCCATCGAAAACGGCAAGCATGTGGTCACCGCCAACAAGGCGCTGATCGCCGTGCACGGCAACGAAATCTTCGCCAAGGCGCGTGAGAAGGGTGTGATCGTTGCGTTCGAGGCCGCTGTGGCAGGTGGTATTCCGGTGATCAAGGCGATCCGTGAAGGCCTGTCGGCCAACCGTATCAATTGGGTCGCCGGCATCATCAATGGCACCGGTAACTTCATCCTCACTGAAATGCGCGAAAAAGGCCGCACGTTCGAAGACGTGTTGGCCGAAGCCCAGGCGCTGGGTTATGCCGAGGCCGACCCGACGTTTGACGTGGAAGGCATCGACGCGGCGCACAAGCTGACCATCCTGGCGTCCATTGCCTTTGGTATTCCGCTGCAGTTCGACAAGGCCTACACCGAAGGCATCACCAAGCTGACCACTGCCGACGTGAACTACGCCGAAGCCTTGGGTTACCGCATCAAGCACTTGGGCGTAGCGCGCAGCACATCGGCCGGTATCGAGCTGCGTGTGCACCCGACGCTGATCCCGGCTGACCGCCTGATCGCCAACGTCAACGGTGTGATGAACGCGGTGATGGTCAATGGCGACGCTGCCGGTTCGACCCTGTTCTACGGCGCCGCGCGGCATGGAACCGACCGCGTCGTCGGTGATTGCCGACCTGGTGGACGTGGTTCGCGCCATGACCAGCGACCCGGAAAACCGCGTGCCGCACCTGGCCTTCCAGCCGGATTCGCTGTCGGCCCACCCGATCCTGCCGATCGAGGCGTGCGAAAGTGCTTACTACCTGCGCATTCAGGCCCAGGACCATCCGGGTGTGTTGGCTCAGGTTGCCAGCATCCTGTCGGAGCGCGGCATCAACATCGAGTCGATCATGCAGAAGGAAGTCGAGGAGCAAAACGGCCAGGTGCCGATGATCCTGCTGACCCATCGCGTGCTTGAGCAGCACATGAACGACGCCATCGCCGCCCTGGAAGCCCTGCAAGGCGTGGTCGGCCCGGTGGTGCGGATTCGCGTCGAACATCTAAATTAATTCAGCTGCAAGCGCAGGCGGCAGGCCTCAAGTAGAAGCAAATCTGCTTTAACTTGAAGCGTGTCACTTGCAGCTTGAAGCTCAAACCAAAGGTTTGCTCCTATGCGTTACATCAGCACCCGCGGCCAGGCACCGGCCCTGAATTTCGAAGACGTTTTGCTCGCAGGCCTTGCCACTGATGGCGGCCTGTATGTACCGGAAAACCTGCCACGCTTCACCCAGGAAGAAATCGCTTCCTGGGCTGGCCTGCCGTACCACGAGCTGGCGTTCCGGGTAATGCGCCCGTTCGTCACCGGCAGCATTCCGGATGCGGATTTCAAAAAGATTCTTGAAGAGACCTACGGCGTATTTTCCCACAGCGCTATCGCCCCGTTGCGTCAACTGAACGGCAACGAATGGGTGCTTGAGCTGTTTCACGGCCCGACCCTGGCGTTCAAGGACTTCGCTCTGCAACTGCTCGGTCGCTTGCTCGATTACGTGCTGGAGAAGCGCGGCGAGCGCGTGGTGATCATCGGCGCGACCTCCGGTGATACCGGCTCGGCGGCCATCGAAGGCTGCAAGCACTGCGAGAACGTCGACATCTTCATCCTGCACCCGCACAAGCGCGTGTCTGAGGTGCAGCGTCGCCAGATGACCACCATTTTGGTGAGAACATCCACAACATCGCCATCGAAGGCAACTTCGATGACTGCCAGGAAATGGTCAAGAACAGCTTCGCCGACCAGAGCTTCCTCAAAGGCACACGTTTGGTGGCAGTGAACTCGATCAACTGGGCGCGGATCATGGCCCAGATCGTCTACTACTTCCACGCGTCCCTGCAGTTGGGCGGCCCGGCGCGTTCGGTGTCGTTCTCGGTGCCGACCGGCAACTTCGGCGATATTTTTGCCGGTTACCTGGCGCGCAACATGGGGCTGCCGATCAACCAGTTGATCGTTGCCACCAACCGCAACGACATCCTGCATCGCTTCATGAGCGGCAACCAGTACGCCAAAGAGACCTTGCACGCAACGCTGTCGCCGTCGATGGACATCATGGTCTCGTCGAACTTCGAACGCCTGTTGTTCGACATGCACGGTCGCAACGGTGCAGCGATTGCCGGTTTGATGGACACTTTCAAGCGCGGTGGCGGCTTCAGCGTCGAACAAGAGCGCTGGACCGAAACCCGCAAGCTGTTCGACTCCCTGGCCGTGGACGATGCGCAGACCTGCGAAACCATCGCCGAGGTTTACGCCCAGACCGGCGAGCTGCTGGACCCGCACACCGCTATTGGCGTGAAGGCCGCACGCGAATGCCGTCGTAGCCTGGACATACCCATGGTGATCCTGGGCACTGCCCACCCGGTAAAATTCCCGGAAGCGGTGTTGAAGGCTGGCGTTGGCAAGGCGCTGGAATTGCCCGAGCACCTGGTTGACCTGTTTGAGCGTGAAGAGCGCTGCACCGTGCTGGCGAACGACCTGAAGGCTGTGCAGGCGTTTGTCAGCCAGCATGGCAACCGGGGTAAGCCGTTGTAAGGCAAACCGCTCGCGCCTTGGCGCAGACAAGAACGCCGCTTTCCCTTCCTTGGGTCAGCGGCGTTTTTCGTTGTTGGCAGGCCCGGCTGTGCTCAGTCGGTTACGTAAGTATTTTAATGGCGAGGGCCACCACTGAGCTGAACACTGTAAACATGGCCATGACGACTCCCAGCGGGTACCAGAAATTTTCACGGGTTATTTTGTGGGCTTCGGCGTTGAGTTTTCGTTGCTCCGCATAGATGCGTGATATGTCAGCGTGAATTTTTTCTATTACAGCCTGCTCTTTGTCGTGTTGCAGCATCATCTTCATCCTTCTTGATAGGGCCTTTTGACATGCGCTCTGCCTGCCAGGCAGGTCGGTCGGTGCTCACTGAGTATAGGATTCGCCTACGGTCTCGGCGCCCTGCAACCCCCAAAACAACCGCCCATTGCGTAAGCAGTTATGTGGATGCGTTTTCTGATTGTCATGTTGCAAGCGCATGCTGGTTCTCGTCACTCCCCGAAGGCCGCACAAAGACGAAAAAGCGAACTTTCCTACGTCATAACCAGTCACTTAGGAGAGATGCAGCTCCCGTTGAAACGCATGTTTGCGAACTATTGAGTGGTGATCGAAATGGAAAGTATCAGCCTATTGCTCGAAGAAGCACTGAGCCCTTATCAGGTTACGCTGACCACCTGCGGTGCGCAGGGCGATTGCCTGGTGACGGTGAAGAGCCCTGCTGGCGCCATTGTGGTCGAGCGCGAAGTCGACCAGGCGCAATTGATGGATAAACGTGTACTCGTGGATGTGGTCGACTGCTTGCTGCGTGACCTGAAAATTGCCGAAGGCCGCCTGGAGCCTTCCGTCATTGCAGCCTTGCGCAATGCTGCGCAAACCCGCGGCGGCGCCTTGGCATGAAGAATTGTTTAATCGAGGAAACTTCCTGCAGCATGGCCGGTCAGATTTCGTAACAGCAAGAGCAAACATTGTGCTCCGGTGTTTGTGGCTTGTTGTACTGGTCATTGTAGGCCACGTTTAACCCCGAAGTGTCTCCCCACGCTTCGGGGTTTCTTTTTGCCTGCGATTTGTCAGGGCTCCGGGGAATCTTGGAAAAAGCTCGGGTTGTCGAGCAAGTAGCGTTCCCGCATGACCGGGTCCAACCATGCAGCGTAGGATTGCTGCAGCTGTTGCTGGGGGATGTCGCTTAACACCTGATTGATTCGCTGCATGGCGTCGCGACCTTGAGGCGTGTCTGAGCAACCGATATGCGTAAGCTGGTAAGGCGCAGAGCCTTTGATGGGATAGAACATCAGGTCGTGGGCGGCGATGTCCTGTTGCGCAGCGTGGTAGCGGATTTCCGACGCGTAACCCAACACCACCTCCAGTCGCCCCAGACGCTGCATTTGCAACAGGCTGCCCAGCGCATCATTGCCGTAATGCAGGGCCAATGTGTCTGCGGCGGCGCCTTTGAGCTGGTCGTCGATGAAGGGGCCATAGCTTCGTTCGGCGGTGGCGCCAACGCGCGCGTCAGGCGAGTCGAGAAAGGCCTGCAGGTCAAAGTGGCCCTCGACAATAAACGGCGCCATTTTATCTAACTGGCTGCGTCGCACTGTTACGCCGTTGGCCACCGAGACGTAAGCCAAGTCGGAAAACACCATGTACTTGGCCCGGTCCGCTGTCCACAGCACTGACGGATCACAGGTGAGCGTGGGGTCGCGCAGCATTTGAATGCTGCGGGCACGGTTGACGTGCATGACTTGGTGGCGGTATTCCGGCAGACGCTTGGTGAGCATCAATAACAGTTGGTCCAGCGCGCCCTGACCCTTCTGTGGCCCCTCAAAAAGCGTGATGGGCGGCAGGTCGCGCAGCAACCAGATCAATGTGTCTTCGGCCTGTGCCGAGAGCGGCAATATTGCGCCTATCGCACCGGCTAGGCACAGAGGAAGGAGTCGTCGTCTGCGCGGACTGGCCATCAGATCGCGCCATCCTCACGCAAACGCTTGATGGCTGCGGCGTCGTAACCCAGCGCGTTGAGCAGCACGCTGTTGTGCTCGCCCAGTTGCGGCCCAACCCATTCACAACTGCCCGGTGTATCCGAGAGTTTGGGCACGATCCCGGGCATCTTGAAGTCCTTGCCACCCGGCAGCTTGGCCTGAAGAAACATCTCCCGCGCCAGAAACTGCGGGTCACCCAGCATGTCTTCGGCGCTGTAAATGCGGCTGGCGGGTACTTCGGCTTGGTTGAGCTGCTCAACCACGTGGTCCACCGGCAGCGAATTGACCCAGCGATCAATCACGCCGTAAAGCTCATCGCGGCGGGTGTCACGTCCGTCATTGCTGGCCAATTGCGCGTCGTTGGCCAAGTCTTCACGGCCGATTGCCAACATGAAGCGTTTGAAGATCGCGTCACCGTTGGCACCGATTTGCACGTGCTTGCCATCAGCACTGGTGTGGATGGAGGAGGGCGTAATACCCGGCATGATGTTGCCGGTGCGCTCGCGAATAAACCCGAACACGTCGAACTCCGGGATCATGCTTTCCATCATCGCGAAAATAGCCTCATACAGCGCCACATCCACCACTTGGCCGAGGCCGCCGTTGACTTCACGATGACGCAGCGCCATCAGCGCGCCGATCACGGCCCACAACGCCGCAATCGAGTCGCCGATGGAAATTCCGGTGCGCACCGGCGGGCGGTCGGCGAACCCGGTGATGTAACGCAAGCCGCCCATGGACTCACCCACCGCGCCAAACCCCGGCTGGTCTTTCATCGGCCCGGTCTGGCCAAACCCCGAGAGGCGCACCATCACCAGCTTCGGGTTCAGTGCGTGCAAGGTTTCCCAGCTCAAACCGAGCTTTTCCAGCACGCCGGGGCGAAAGTTTTCGATCAGAATGTCGGTGTCTGCCAGCAACTGTTTAAGAATCGCCAGGCCGTCCGGATGCTTGAGGTTAAGCGTCAGCGACTTTTTGTTGCGTGCCTGTACAAACCACCACAGCGACGTACCTTCATACAACTTGCGCCATTTACGCAGTGGGTCGCCGCCGTCCGGGGATTCGACCTTGATCACGTGCGCGCCGAATTCGGCGCAGATGCGTGAGGCAAAGGGGCCAGCGATCAGGGTGCCCAGCTCGACGACTTTCAGGCCAGCAAGTGGTTTGGCATTAATCGACATGAGGTTCCTCATCAAACGAACGGCGGTGGTGTGATGCCTTTTAACATAGGCGAGTTACGCAGGTATAAGGATGATGCAGCGCAGTATTCGTTGAATGACCTCGCCATCGGTTAGACTGGCCGCCTTTCCCTGTCTCTAGAAGCCCGTTCATGGCCCAGCCGTCCACGACCTACAAATTCGAACTGAACCTCACCGACCTCGACCGTTCGGTGTACGAGAGCGTCAAACAGACCATCGCCCGCCACCCTTCCGAAACCGAAGAGCGCATGACAGTGCGTCTGCTGGCCTACGCGCTGTTTTACAACGAGCAGTTGGCGTTCGGTCGTGGCCTGTCAGATGTGGACGAACCGGCGCTGTGGGAAAAAAGCCTGGATGATCGGGTTTTGCACTGGATCGAAGTCGGTCAGCCCGACGCTGATCGCCTGACCTGGTGTTCGCGCCGTACCGAACGCACCAGTTTGCTGGCTTACGGCAGCCTGCGCGTGTGGGAAGGCAAAGTAGTGCCCGTGGCCAAAAACCTGAAAAACGTGCACATCGCCGCTGTGCCGCAGGAAATCCTCGAAACCCTGGCCAAGGACATGCCTCGCGTTATCAAGTGGGACGTGATGATCAGTGAAGGCACACTCTTCGTCACCGATGACCGTGGCCAGCATGAAGTGCAGCTGGAATGGCTCGTCGGCGAGCGCGACTGAATAGAAGCAGCTGCAAGCTACGAGCTTGAAGCTTGAAGCTTGAAGCTTGAGGCTTGAGGCTTAAACCTTACCTTTCCCCTACAGAGAACTCCCCGACGTCCCATGCGTATTGATCCTCGCCCGTTGCCCGCTGTACTGCCGTTTCTCGGTGAATTGCCGCCGCTGTTGACCCGTCTCTACGCCGCGCGCGGGGTGCAGTCGGAAGCCGAGCTGGACAAGAGCCTGGCGCGGTTGATTCCCTACCAGCAGCTCAAGGGCATCGATGCGGCGGTGGACCTGTTGGTGACGGCCCTGGAGCAGCGCCAGCGCATCCTGATCGTCGGTGACTTCGACGCCGACGGGGCCACTGCCAGCGCGGTCGGTACACTGGGCCTGCGTTTGCTCGGTGCGGCGCATGTCGACTACCTGGTGCCGAACCGCTTTGAGTACGGCTATGGCCTGACCCCGGAAATCGTCGCGGTAGCTCTGCAGCGTGAGCCGCAGTTGCTGATCACCGTGGACAACGGCATTTCCAGCGTCGAAGGCGTGGCGGCGGCCAAAGCGGCGGGGTTGCAGGTGTTGGTCACCGACCACCACTTGCCGGGCGATGAATTGCCGGCGGCAGACGCCATCGTCAACCCGAACCAGCCCGGTTGTGAGTTCCCCAGCAAGGCGCTGGCCGGTGTCGGCGTGATCTTCTACGTGCTGATGGCCTTGCGCGCGCGTTTGCGCAGCCTGGGCTGGTATGACAGCAAGCCCCAGCCGAACATCGGTGAACTGCTCGACCTGGTGGCGCTGGGCAGCGTCGCCGACGTGGTGCCGCTGGACGCCAACAACCGCATCCTGGTCTATCAAGGCCTTGAGCGTATTCGCGCCGTCGCGCTCGGCCCGGCATCAAGGCGATTCTCGAAGTCGCCAACGCGACCATGCGCGCATTACCTCCACCGACCTCGGTTTTATTCTGGGGCCACGGCTCAACGCCGCCGGGCGCCTGGATGATATGAGCCTGGGCATCGAATGCCTGCTCACCACTGACGTTGCGGCCGCACGCGAGATGGCTGCGCAGCTTGACGGCATGAACCAGGACCGCAAATCCATCGAACAAGGCATGCAGCGCGAGGCGCTCGCCCAGCTCAAGGACTTGCCGGTGGAGTCGATGCCTTACGGCTTGTGCCTGTTCGACCCGGAATGGCACCAAGGCGTGATCGGTATTCTGGCCTCGCGCATGAAAGAGCGTTACTTCCGCCCGACCATCGCCTTTGCGGATGCCGGTGATGGCTTGCTCAAGGGCTCTGGGCGCTCCGTGCAGGGTTTTCACATCCGTGATGCGTTGGCGGTAGTGGCAAGCCAGCACCCCAACCTGATCGCCAAATACGGCGGCCACGCGATGGCGGCGGGTTTGACGCTGCCTGAAGCGAATTTCCCGTTGTTTGCCGAAGCCTTTGATGCCGAAGTGCGTCGGCAACTGCGTGAAGAAGACCTCACCGGGCGCCTGCTGACCGATGGCACGCTGGCGGTGGAAGAGTTTCATCTGGAGCTGGCGCGCGCACTGCGACATGCCGGGCCGTGGGGGCAGCATTTCCCCGAGCCGCTGTTTCACGGTGTGTTTCAGTTGGTGGAGCAGCGCGTGGTAGGCGAAAGGCACCTTAAAGTGGTGCTCAAGAGCGAATGCGGGTCTGTGAAGCTTGATGGCATTGCGTTTGGCGTGGACCGTGAGGTCTGGCCCAACCCGACGGTGCGTTGGGTTGAATTGGCCTACAAGCTGGACGTGAACGAGTTTCGTGGGCAGGAAACCGTGCAACTGATGATTGCGCACATCGAACCGCGCTAGTTATTTACCACGCCCCAAAACCAACTGTGGGAGGGACCAAGGTCCCTCCCACATTTTTGATTGATGCAAACCTCAGGCTTACTCGGTTTTATCCTTGGCCTGATGCTTCACGATGATGTCCACCAAACGCTTGGCCAGCGCCGGGTAGTTTTCATCAAAGTGATGCCCGCCGGGCAGCTTCATCGCCTCACCAACAGCGGTCTTGTCGGTGCAGCCGCTCTCGTCGACTTCTTCGGCACCGTAGATGCACACCACTTTGTCAGCCGGCAGCTTGGCCATTTCCGGGCCGGTAGCGGCTTCTTTGCCGGCATTGCCCAGCCAGCCTTCCACTTCGATTTCAAAGCTGCCGGTGCGCGCGAACGCGAGCAGAATGATGGCATCGACGCGTTGCTGTTCGTTTTCCGGCAAGCGGTTGTAGATCGCCGGCAGTACGTCGGCACCGAACGAATAACCGGTCAGCACGAAGCGCTTGGTGCCCCACTTCTGACGGTAATGCTGCATCAGTTCGGTGAGGTCTTTGGCGCTTTGTTCCGGGGTTTTGTGCTGCCAGTAGTAGCGCAGGGTGTCGATGCCGACCACCGGGTAGCCGATCTTGGCCATTTCACCGGCCACGTCGCGGTCC
Source organism: Pseudomonas kitaguniensis (assembly GCF_009296165.1). GTDB lineage: Bacteria > Pseudomonadota > Gammaproteobacteria > Pseudomonadales > Pseudomonadaceae > Aquipseudomonas > Aquipseudomonas kitaguniensis. The sequence goes on from NZ_VUAZ01000071.1 coordinate 38,954, forward strand.
AGGTCACGCCAGCCGCCGTCACCGGAAAGGAACAGCGTAACAGTGTCTTTGGCCTGGCCAGCCGGTACTTCGACCACAGGAATCGCCAGGCCGCCGTTGTCCGAACCGACAAGCTGCTTGCGCAGTTCGTTGTTCAGCACTTGCGGGTAGTGAATGTCGTAGTCGCTGATGCTGGTGGTCGCGCGCGGTGTGTCGCGTACGAAACTGGCGCTTTCATCGTCCGGGTTATCGTTCCACGCCACCAGCCAATTGCCATGCGCGGCGGTTTTCGGCAGCGGGTCCTTGCACCCTTCCTGCACCAACGCGAAGCCAACAGAGATCGCGTTGGCCTTGTCGTCGTTCTGCGTGGCCAGCCAGCGCCAGGCGAGTGCCGCGCCAGGGCCGATGCCGCTGACCAGCGTCGCCGGGCCTTTAAGTTGGGCCAGTGCACTTTGCAAGGCTTGTTCTTGTAACGCACAGTCATCTTTGGGCAGGATCACTTGAACAATTTGCGCCGCGCCGCCTTGGCTCAGCGCGATCAGTTGGCTGTCGGTAAGGGTTTCATCGGCCATAACGGCCACCGCCACACGGGCTTTGGCAGTGCCTGCCGGGGTGACGCGGGTCATCACCGAACCGTCGGCCTGGGCCAGTTGCTCCAGAGCCGGTTGCGCGGCAGGGCGCTTCATGTACCAGAAGCCACCCGCCGAGATCAGCGCAAGCAGCACCACAAGGGCTAAGACATACCGCCAGGAGCGTCGAATCATCAGCGTTTCACCAATCCAGTCAAGCCGCCCGCAATCAGGGCGGCGGTATCAGCCAGTGCCACCAGCGGATCAAGTCCTGCGGGCACGGCCATATAACGGGGTTCCCAGTCAGGCTGGAACTTGTCTTTGAAGCGGCGTAAACCTTGGAAGTTATACAGTTGCTCGCCACGGCGGAACACCATCGAACCCAGGCGCTGGGTCAGTGGCGCGCCACGTCGTGGTTGCAGGCCCGACAACGGCACCATGCCGAGGCTGAAGCGGGCGTAGTCGTGGTTCTTATAATGTTGAATCAGGCCGACCATCATAAATTCCATGGTCAGCTTTGGCGCGTCAGGGTGCGCACGCATCAAGTCGAGGCTGGCCAGGTCGTGATTGTAGGTCTCGAGCAGGTTGGCGAACGCCACCGTGCGCCCTTCGAAGCGAATGATAGCGATGCGAAAGTGCTTGAGGTAGTCGTCGCTGAAGCGGCCCAGGGAGAAGCCCTTTTCGCGCACGTTCTTGCCGGTCAGCCAGGCATCCGAGATCACTTTGAGTTCGTCCATCGGCGCATGGCCCGGCTCGAAGATCTCCAGTGACAGACCGTCCCGCGTGCCCCGGTTCCAGGTGTAGCGCAGGTCCTTCATCTCTTTGCCCTTGGCTTCCAGGTCAAAGCGTTTCAGGTCGACGCGGGCTTCTTCGCCCAGCTTGATCGCGGTGAGGCCGATGTCCATGTAGTACGGCAGGTTCTCGGCGCGCACCTGATAGAACACCGGGCGGGCGTGATGGATGTCGCACAGGTCGCGGAACTGCCAGATCATCTCGGCGCGCGGTTGCGTTGGCCCAATCGGGTCGTACAACGCCACCAGGCTGCGACCGCGGCGCGCGTACATCAGAAAGGCTTCGTCGTTGGGGTGAAACAGCAGCGCCTTGTCACCGGTCAGCGCCAGGCCGCCATCGGGTTGGGACGAGGCCATCAGAATTTTAGTCGCGCGGGCCAGTTCGTCCGGTGTCGGCAAGTGGATGATCGGGCGTGCAGTGCGCAGCAGCCAGGTCAGCGACACAATCACCAGCAGCACCGCTGCACCCAGCAATGAGCGCAAGCCACGTGGGGCGTTGGCGTCGAGGGTGAACTGCCACCACAGTTGGTGGCTGTACGGCACGTCTTGATAGGCAAACAGCAGCAGCCAGATCGAAGCGCCCAGCACACACACGCTGGCCACCAGGTACAGCGGCGAAAATGGCAGCTCGGTCAGGCGGCTGGCGCGGTAGAACGAGCGACGGAAGATCGCCAGCAACACCGCGGTCATGATCATCAAGCTGGCTTCTTCCCAGTCGAAGCCTTTGAGCAACGACAGCAGGGCGCCGGTCAGCAGCAGCACCATGGTCAGCATCCAGGCAGCCGACAAGCGTCGACGCAGGCCTTGAGCGAGCAACAGGCACAACACACCGATCAGGCTGGCACCAAAGTGCGAGGCATCAATCAGGCGGTGGGGAATCAGGAAGCCGATGTTTTCCAGGCGTGAGTCGATTTCTGGCGTGGCGCCGGAAAACAGCAGAACCACGCCTGACAAAAAAACCAGCACGGCCAGCACTGGTGCGGCCAGGCCCGAGGCAACCCGCAAACTTTGCTGGGTCTGGAACAGGCGCTGAGCTTCGTTGACCAGCAGGAACACGCAGGCGATCAGCAGCGGCAGCACCACGTAGATCATCCGGTACAGCAGCAGGGCGGCAGCCAACGGCGCGGCACCGAGTTTGTCGGCGAATGCCGCCAGCAGAATCGCTTCAAACACACCGACGCCGCCCGGTACATGGCTGAGTACGCCTGCGGCCAGGGCCAGCAGGTACACCAGCAGGAACGGGCCGAACGGCGGCGCTTCGGGCAGCAGCATATAAAGGACGGTGGCGGCAGCGGCGACGTCCAGCGCGGTGATGATCAGTTGCAGGAAGGTCAGGCGGCGGCCGGGCAGGCGCAGGGTGCGACGCCCAGCCTTGACCAACAGGTTGTCCGGGTAAGGTTGTTCCGGCAAACGGCGACGATAAATGCCGATGCACAGCGCGGCCGACAACAGCAGCACCGCACCGGCAATGCCACCGAGCAAGCCTTGCGATAAATGCAGGTAAGTCGATGCAGCCGGCAAGTTGCTCAGCGTGGCCAAGGCGGCCAGCGGCGGCAGGGCAGTGCCGAGGGCCAGGCTGGCGAACACGGTCATGTGCGCCACTTCCGAAGCCCCGATGCCATGGCGTGCATATAAACGGTAGCGCACCGAACCGCCCGAGAGCATCGATAGACCGATGGCATTGCCGATGGCGAAGGCAGTGAAGCCACCCAGGGCCAGGGTCTTGGCAGGCAGTTTTACCCCGGCGTAGCGCGCGCCGGAGAATTCATAGCCCAGCAGAATGATAAAACCTGCGACGGCCGCGCCAAACGCACCCAGCAGGGCGGGCTTTGGCACTTCCAGTATCGAGTCGTGGAGGGCGTAGAGGTCCAGCTCCAGCAGCAAGTGTCGGCAGGCGATCAGGGCTATTGCGAACAGCAACAGGGTAACGCCCAGCCCGATGGGCTGACGGTACTTGCTCAACAGATCCAGCCAACGCAAACGGGTGGGAGTGATCGGTTGTGTCGCTGTGACAGTGTCTTGTGGTTCAGACGAGTTGGCGCGCATCAATCACCTCGTGGATTGTGCGCGACAGGATGGAGGTATCCAGCCAAGTTACCAATCCCTATGGACAAAATAATTACAAATATTAACGCTTATCGCCGGGTGGGGCGACAGCGGCCATTGGTCGTAGAGGGTAGCGCTTGAGCATTGAGCATAGCTTGCAATGACATGGACTCTACAAACCGCATACGGTTTCATGAAAGATGCCATGCCATTGTTTCAGAAGAAGCTTTTTTTATCAGATTACAAAAAAACTCTTTCGTAGTAGCCTTTTTTTGATGTTTTGGTTGCGGGAGCCGGATTTTGAACCGACGACCTTCGGGTTATGAGCCCGACGAGCTACCAGACTGCAGCTTACGTA
>NZ_VUAZ01000072.1 GCF_009296165.1 Pseudomonas kitaguniensis
TTTGACCGAGTTCTGCTTGCGGATTGTGCCGGCTTCCGGGCCTTTCAAAAGTGACTCGCTGTAAGAGCGAAACCGATATAAGCCATAAACTCAATAACGGATATGCACCCAAGACCAAGGCCACAAACTAGATAAATTTCAATAACAAAAACAACACGTTATTTTTAGTTCGGCCGCAGCGCTCAGAACGAAAAACCGCCGGTTTTCAAGCCAGCAAATTGACGCCAAATGACCACTAATCCCCCCGCGACAATTAATCAACTCGCCAAGAATTAATATCGCTACAATCGCCCGCTTTTCCACGTCATACGGGCTTTTCAGGCCCATCAGGTACTGAGAAACCCATGCTGATCGGTAGCTATTCCCCCTCCTTGGTCGTGATATCCGTTTTCGTCGCGATCCTGGCGTCTTACACCGCGCTGGACCTGGCTGGCCGCATCGCGACCGCCAAGGGCCGCACGGTGTATGTGTGGATCGCGGGGGGCGCGTTGGCGATGGGCGTGGGCGTCTGGTCCATGCATTTTATCGGCATGTTGGCGTTGCGCCTGCCGTTTGCCTTGGGGTTCGACTTGCGCATTACCGCGCTGTCGCTGCTGATTGCGGTGCTGTCCAGTGGCTTTGCGTTGTGGCTGGTCAGCCAGGCCTGTTTGCCCACATGGCAGTTGGCGTTTGGCGCGCTGATCATGGGGGCTGGCATCAGTAGCATGCACTACACCGGCATGGCCGCGATGCGCATGACACCGGGGATTGATTACGACCCCGGCTTGTTTGGCGTTTCGTTGTTGATCGCAGTGGTGGCCTCCGGCGCTGCGCTGTGGATCGCCTTCAACCTGCGTCGCAACACCCCTTACGTGCACGTGACACGCGGTGGCGCCGCTGTGGTGATGGGCGTGGCGATTGCGGGCATGCACTACACCGGCATGGCCGCGGCGCGGTTTGCCGACAACAGTTTTTGCGGGGCGGCGCTGACGGGCCTGAGCGGCAAAGGGCTGGACGACCTGGTGTTGGTCACCTCGCTGGCGGTGTTGATCATCGCGTTGCTGACCTCGTTGCTCGACGCGCGCCTGGAAGCGCGCACCGCGGTACTCGCAGACTCCCTGACCCTGGCCAACCAGGAACTGACCCACCTGTCGCTGCATGACATGCTCACTGGCTTGCCCAATCGCACCTTGCTGACTGACCGCATTCAGCACGCCATGCAAACGGTAAAAGAGCAGGGCGGTTGTTTTGCGCTGATGTTTATCGACCTGGATGGTTTTAAACCGGTCAATGACGCCTTTGGCCACCACATGGGCGACCAATTGCTGCGCGAAGTTGGCCTGCGCTTGCGCGAAGACCTGCGCGGCCAGGACACCTTGGCGCGTATCGGCGGTGACGAGTTTGTGCTGCTGGTGCAATTGACCCAGCCGGACGACGCCATCGGCTTGGCCGAGCGCCATGTCAGCCTGGTCAACTGTTCGTTCAGCGTTGCCGAACATGAGCTGAAAATCTCTGCGAGCATTGGCATCAGTATGTTTCCGGGCAACGGCGGCACGCCTCAGGAATTACTGATGAACGCTGACGCCGCGATGTACCACGCCAAAGGCATGGGCAAGAACGGTTACAGTTTCTTTGAAGTGTCGATGAACACCAACGCACGCAAACAGCTGCAATTGCTGCAGGACCTGCGCAACGCGCTTGAACACCAGCAGTTTCGTTTGTATTACCAGCCCAAGTTCGACGCGCTCAGCGCAATGCCGGTAGGTGCCGAAGCCTTGCTGCGCTGGGAGCATCCGCAGCAGGGGTTGTTGTTGCCCGCGACGTTTATTCAGTTGGCGGAAAAAACCGGGTTGATTATTCCCATCGGTGAGTGGGTGCTGAACGAAGCGTGTCGCCAGATGCGCGAGTGGTACGTGCAGGGTTACGACGACTGGCGCATCGCAGTGAATTTGTCGGCGTTGCAGTTTTGTCATGTCGGGCTGATCAACAGTGTGGCTGCCGCCCTGGAACGCCATCAGTTACCGGCCAACAGCCTGACCCTGGAGATCACCGAGTCCACCGCCATGAGCGACGTCGAGGCGAGCATGACGGTGTTGCAGCAGTTGTCGGACATGGGTGTCGACCTGTCGATTGATGACTTTGGCACCGGCTATTCGAGCCTGATGTACCTCAAGCGCCTGCCGGCCAACGAGCTGAAAATCGATCGCGGTTTTGTGCGGGACCTGGAACACGACAGCGACGACGCCGCGATCGTCTCGGCCATCGTCGCCCTTGGCCAGGCCCTTGGGCTGCGCATCGTCGCCGAAGGCGTAGAAACCGATAAGCAACAGCGTTTCCTGACCCGCCTGGGCTGCAACTCGCTGCAAGGCTACTTGTTGGGCCACCCATTGCCGGCTGACGGTTTTATGGCCGAGATCCAGCGCGCCGAGGCCGCGATAGCGCCTGACAAAAACCGTGCGTGACGCGTATTCTTGGATCCAACCCCGTACATCAGGTTGAATCAGGAGATCGCACGCATGGCCGAAGTCGTCATCATCACCGGAGGCAGCCGTGGCATCGGCGCCGAGACGGCATTGCTGGCAGCTCGCGAGGGCTATCACATTTGTATCAACTACCAGTCCGACGAAAAAGCCGCCCATAGCGTGCTGGAGCAGGTGCGTGGCTTGGGCGCGCACGCCATTGCGGTGCGCGCTGATGTGAGCATCGAAGACGACGTGGTTGCGCTGTTCAAACGTGTCGATGCCGAATTGGGCCGTGTCACGGCACTGGTCAATAACGCCGGCACCGTGGGGCATAAGGCGCGGGTTGATGAAATGTCCGAGTTGCGCCTGCTTAAAATCCTCAAGACCAATGTGCTGGGGCCGATCCTGTGCGCCAAGCATGCCGTGCTGCGCATGTCGCCACGGCATGGCGGGCAGGGCGGCAGCATTGTCAACGTGTCGTCGGTAGCCGCACGCTTGGGCTCGCCGGGCGAATACGTCGACTATGCCGCCTCCAAGGGCGCGCTGGACACCTTCACCCTCGGCCTGTCGAAAGAAGTGGCGGGCGAGGGTATTCGCGTCAACGCCGTGCGCCCCGGCTATATCTTTACCGACTTCCACGCTCTCAGCGGCGACCCGGATCGAGTCAGCAAGCTTGAGTCCGGCATTCCCATGGCGCGTGGCGGGCGCCCGGATGAAGTGGCCGAGGCGATTATCTGGTTGCTGTCGGACAAGGCGTCGTATGCCACGGGTACGTTCGTTGATTTGGGCGGTGGGCGCTGATTGGGCGCCTCAAAAAGACCGCACAATCTGCCCCAGCGTCGCCATGGCGGTTTCTGAAGCCTCGGTCCACGGGCTGCCGTAGTTCAAGCGAATACAGTTCCTGAAGCGCTGCGTCGCCGAAAAAATCGGCCCCGGCGCGATGCTGATACCTTGGGCCAAGGCGCGCTGGAACAGCTTCAGTGAGTCGGTTTGCTCCGGCAGTTCCAGCCACAAAAAATACCCGCCTGCCGGCTGGCTGACGCGGGTTTGTGCCGGGAAGTAACGAGCGATAGCGGCCAGCATGGCGCTTTGCTGTTCTTCCAGGGCATAACGCAATTTGCGCAGGTGGCGGTCATACCCACCGTGCTGCAAATAGTCGGCAATTGCTGCCTGGGCCGGCATTGATGGGCACAACGAGGTCATTAACTTCAAGCGTTCGACTTTCTGTGCATAGCGCCCGGCGGCCACCCAGCCGACGCGATAACCGGGCGCCAGGCTCTTGGCAAAGGAGCCGCAGTGCATCACCAGCCCTTCGGTGTCGAAGGCTTTAGCCGGTTTGGGTGCGTGCTGTCCGTAGTACAGCTCTGCGTACACATCGTCTTCGATCAACGGCACTTGATGGCTGCGCAGCAGTTCCACCAGCGCCTGCTTCTTCGCCTCCGGCACCGTCGCGCCCATCGGGTTCTGGAAACTGGGCATGCTCCAGCAGGCCTTGATCGGGTAGCGCGCAAGGCTCTGCGCCAAGGCGGTGAGGTCGATGCCATCGCGCGGGTGCACGGGAATTTCCACCGCCTTGAGCTTCAAGCGCTCCAGCACTTGCAGGCAGGCATAAAACGCCGGCGCCTCGATGGCGACCAGGTCGCCCGGTTCGGTCACTGCCTGCAAGCACAGGTTGAGTGCTTCAAGGGCGCCGTTGGTGATCAACAGCTCTTCGATGGGCAGCGTCAGGCCGCCGATGCTGTACCGCAGGGCAATCTGCCTACGCAGTTGCGGGTTGCCCGGTGACAGGTCGGTGACCACCAGGCGAGGGTCCATCTCGCGGCTGGCTTTGGCCAGCGAGCGCGCCAGTCGCGGCAGCGGAAACAACATCGGGCTGGGGAAGGCCGAGCCAAAGGGCACGGTGTTGGGGTCTTTAATCGAGTCGAGCACCGAAAACACCAGTTCACTCACATCGACTTCGGTGGACTCGTGCACCTGCTCACTCACCGCAGGCTCGCAAAACGGGCTCGGCGCATGCGTGTTGACGAAGTACCCGGAGCGCGGCCGCGCACGAATCAGGCCACGGCGCTCAAGCAGGTAGTAGGCCTGGAACACCGTGGACGGGCTGATGCCATAGGTCTGGCTGGCATAACGCACCGATGGCACGCGCTGGCCTGGCCCAAGCACACCTGTGCGGATCAGTTCGGCGATCTCATCGGCGAATTTTTCGTAGCGTTTCATTGGGGCCTTAAACTGCACGTTGAATCAAAGCATAACAGGCCCCGGTACAGCGTAAAAAAGCCGATCAGACCGTGCAGGCGTGCACAGCCGCTGATTCAGCTCGGTCAAACCAGCGAATTGTCGTCCGTCGCCTTCAAGTGTTTGCGCCCATCCTGAGCGCCGGCGACCGTCAAGGCGTCTGCCTCGGCTTCGGTAATATAAATACGCTCGGCATTCACCTCGACATAGGACATGGCTTTTGCACTGTCGGTATTCACCGTGACCTGCGCTGCGGTCAGACGTTGCTCCTGGCCATCCTCGCTGACCTTGAAGTAGCACGCTGGGTGATCGATACGTACCGGCATGTTGATCTCCGTTTTACAGGCTGATGGGCATTGGGCTTCACCGGCGTTGTGACGGTTCCAGGCAACTGACTGGCGGTCACCGCTGTCCATCGCTTAACAACACTTGAACAGGATGGTGTCCGTGGACGCTTGGTGGCATGAAGTTTGGCAAACCCTGCAAACCGAATTCGCCGACATCGGCGATGCAAAACAGCTCACTCAACTCACCGTTAGGCTGCTGATCGCCGCCATTTTGGGCGGTATTCTGGGGTTTGAACGAGAGCACAAGGGCAAGGCCGCCGGGGTACGCACGCATATGCTGGTGGCGTTGGGCGCTGCATTGTTTGTATTGGTGCCGCATGTGTCCGGCAGCCAGGCGGATGCCATGAGCCGCGTGTTGCAAGGGGTAATCGCGGGGATCGGGTTCCTTGGCGCGGGCACCATTCTCAAGGGCAAGCCGGATGACGAGGGCCAGTATGTCAAAGGCCTGACCACCGCTGCCGGGCTGTGGATGACCGCTGCGATTGGGGTCGCCGCCGGCATGGGCCGGGAATCGACCGCAGTGATCAGCACGTTATTGGCGTTGTTGATCTTTAGCGTGATGCCCCGGATCGTCAGTGTTTTCGAGAAAAATGACCACCCCCGGTCAGGTCAATAAGTCTTTGTCTGTGACGTGGCCGAATATTTTCGCGACCAGCGCAGGCGTACCGCGGTTGCCGGTAACCACCAGAACACTGGCGTTATTTTCACGCGAATATTTCAACTGAATTTCGCCACTCTCGCCGGATAACCGGTTGACGCTCTGCAGCGGTTTATTCAGTTGCCTGCTGATACCGGTGAGGTTGAGTTTGTCTCGGCCAGTGACGAAATTCCTGATTTCGCTCGGCTGATCGAGCGTTGATTCGCCGGTGTTGGAGAAGCTATAGATCATGGGGTGATTCTCGTGGCCGGAAGGATATTGATGACCTCTGTCCCAATCGTCAGCCAGTGCATACTGCAACCCCTCGGAATGTTTTCTCACCAGCGTGGCGATGTCGCAGAGGTGTTTACTCTTGCTGGCCAAATCAGTCATATAGTGTTGAATAGAGGTCAAAGCAGGCTGTTCTCTTTTGGAGAAAGCGCGAACCATGTCAAAACGGCTGCCCGGCGAGGCATTCATCAAACCGGCCTTTAAATTGAACAGGGCCGCATCCACGTAGTTGCGATAAGACTCGACCTGCTCGGACTCGATGGGGTCGAGCACAGCCTCGATCGAGTGTTCGCTGAACAGGTTTTCAATCGCGTTGAGATCCTTGGTGCGGGAATGCGCGTCAGGCCCCCTCAACAAGCTTTTGATGGATTCGGCGGTCAACAGTGTGTCGATCTTTTGCATGCACGCTTTTGATTCTTTGGCATCAGGGGCGCGCAGCATGCGCTCTACCGTGTTGCGATCCAGTTGAGCCCTGAGATTCTTGAGTTCTTGTTTCAGTTGCGCCTGACTCTCAGGGCCGGATGTGGCCGCGTCGGCGTCCTTGGGGGGCCGCGCGTTGTTCGGCGCCGACTGCAGCAATGTGTCTAATGCCAGGGAAGACACGCCCGCGGGTGCTGGCGCGGTGGTTTGGGATTTAACGTGGTTAGACGGCGCGTCCGACTGGGCGCGCCACGGTTGCTGAATGGTCGACATGATAAGTCCTCTTTGGCAAATGTAATAAACGCAGTCTCGGGGGACGGCATTGAGATCAGCCTTGGGTCAGTATGAGGACTGTCATGTCAGCGGGATTTAGGGTTTTCTCTCTAAATCGAGTAGGAAATTTCGACTGTAAGTAGCCGTACCAGTCACGCTCAGAGGATCACCGGCGGCTCGCCCGTCGGCGGTTCCTGCACAGGCGGTGGGTCATTTTCGGGCGGTTCCTGTTCAGGAATCGGCGGCGGCTCAGCGGGCGGTAGTGTCGGGTCGTCGATATTGGGATCAGGGGTTTCAGCCGGGATCGGGATATTCATCGGTGTGGCCTCCTTTATGCTTTGGTCTATCGGTGGACACCCGCTGCGGGGAATTGATTCCCCGCTCAATGGCAACACATTCACCTGAACTTTTAACCCAGGTGCAGGCTCGGACCTATGACGGCCCTGCTCAGGGAGAGCGTAGCCGTATCAGAATTCGGATCTAGCAAAGAGCGTCCATAGGGCGTAAGGGGAAGATGCTCGATGACTGCTGAAACACTGACTCCAGACGATTTTCTATTGCCACTGTCCCAGGCGTTGCTGTTGCCGCGGATAGCGATTGAAAGCACCAGCCCTGTGATCGACGGCGGCGAATTTGCGGTAAAAGCCGTGGTTGGCCAGCGGGTCAATGTCACCAGTACGGTGTTTGCCGACGGCCACGACAAGCTCGCCGTGGTGATTCGCTGGCGTGCGCTGAGTGAAGAGAGCTGGCACAGCGTGGTCATGGCCGATGTCGGCAACAACGGCTGGGAAGGCGCGTTTACCGTAACCCAGCAAGGCCCCCACGAATACTGCATTGAAGCCTGGGTCGATACCTTCGCCAGCTTCTGCTACGAATTGCGCAAAAAGCATGAGGCCGGGGTGCCGGTCAGCCTGGAACTGCAGGAAGGCCGCAGCCTGGTGCTGCAAGCGGCTGAGCGCAGCGACAACGAGCTGCGTGACCGGCTGATGCTGTTGCACCATGAGCTTTCCGGGCTGCTTGAAACCGAGCAGGTCGCGCTGTTCCTGCACGAAGACAGTGCACATCTGATGACCCAGGCCGACCACCGTGCCTACTTGAGCGTCAGCACTGTTTACCCGATCGACGTGGAGCGCGAAGCGGCGCAATTTGCCAGTTGGTATGAGCTGTTCCCGCGCTCGATCACCGATGATCCAGCCCGTCACGGGACGTTTAATGATGTGCACTCGCGGTTGTCGATGATCCATGACATGGGTTTTGACGTGCTCTACTTTCCGCCGATTCACCCCATCGGCCGCAGCCATCGCAAGGGCAAGAACAACTCGCTGACCGCTGGCCCGGAAGACCCTGGCAGCCCCTACGCGATTGGCAGCGAGGAGGGCGGCCACGAAGCCATCCACCCGCAACTCGGCAGCCGTGATGATTTTCGCCGCCTGGTCAAAGCCGCCGCCGACCACGGCCTGGAAATCGCCCTCGACTTTGCGATCCAGTGCTCGCAGGACCACCCGTGGCTCAAGCAGCATCCGGGCTGGTTCAACTGGCGCCCGGACGGCACGATTAAATACGCCGAGAACCCGCCGAAGAAGTACCAGGACATCGTCAACGTCGACTTCTATGCCGCCGACGCGATCCCCGGCCTGTGGACCGAGTTGCGCGACATCGTAGTGGGCTGGGTCGAGGAGGGCGTGAAGACGTTCCGTGTCGACAACCCGCACACCAAGCCGCTGCCTTTTTGGCAATGGTTGATCAGCGATGTGCGTGCGAAGTACCCCGAGGTTATTTTTCTCGCTGAAGCGTTCACCACGCCGGCAATGATGGCTCGCCTGGGTAAAGTCGGTTATTCGCAGAGCTACACCTATTTTACTTGGCGCAACTCCAAGGCCGAGTTGAGCGAGTACCTGGTGCAACTCAACCAGTCACCCTGGCGCGAGTGCTACCGGCCGAACTTTTTCGTCAACACACCCGACATCAATCCGGGCTTCCTGCACGAATCCGGTCGCCCTGGCTTTCTGATTCGCGCAGCGCTGGCCACCATGGGCTCAGGCTTGTGGGGCATGTATTCGGGCTTTGAATTGTGCGAAGCCGCGCCGGTGCCGGGCAAGGAAGAGTACCTGGACTCGGAGAAATACGAGATCCGCCCACGCGACTTCACCGCCCCCGGCAACATCATTGCCGAAATTGCCCAGCTCAACCGTGTCCGTCGGCAAAACCCGGCGCTGCAAACGCACTTGGGCCTGAAGCTTTACAACGCCTGGAACGACAACATTCTGTACTTCGGCAAGCGCAGTGAAGACGGCAGCAATTTCATTCTGGTCGCGGTCAACCTTGACCCGTTCAATGCGCAGGAGGCCGATTTTGAGTTGCCGCTGTGGGAAATGGGCTTGCCTGACGACGCCCAAACCCAAGGCGAAGACTTGATGAACGGCCATCGCTGGACCTGGTACGGCAAGACCCAGTGGATGCGGCTGGAGCCGCATACGCCATTCGGAATCTGGCGAATCACCACGCCCTGAGCCAACTGATGATCAACCGTGGGGGCTGGCACGCCAGCTCCCGCACTGACCGCAGTGCTTCAGGCAGACGTTCACCTATTTCAGGAGCTTGCAATGGCGAAGAAACCCAAGGCTGCCACGTTCATCAAAGACCCGCTCTGGTACAAGGACGCGGTGATCTATCAGGTTCATGTCAAATCCTATTTCGACTCCAATAACGATGGCATCGGTGACTTCCCGGGGCTGATCGCCAAGCTCGACTACATCGCCGATCTGGGCGTAAACACTATTTGGCTGTTGCCGTTCTACCCGTCGCCGCGCCGCGATGACGGCTATGACATCGCCGAATACCGTGGCGTGCACAGCGATTACGGGACCATGGCCGACGCCAAGCGGTTTATCGCCGAAGCGCACAATCGCGGGCTGCGGGTGATTACCGAGCTGGTGATCAACCACACCTCCGATCAGCACCCGTGGTTTCAGCGCGCGCGCAAGGCCAAGCCGGGTTCGGCGGCGCGTGACTTCTATGTGTGGTCCGATGACGACCAGAAGTACGACGGCACCCGCATTATCTTCCTCGATACCGAGAAGTCCAACTGGACCTGGGACCCGGTCGCCGGCCAGTACTTCTGGCACCGCTTCTATTCGCATCAGCCGGACCTCAACTTTGACAACCCGCAGGTGATGAAAGCGGTGCTGTCGGTGATGCGCTTCTGGCTGGACATGGGCATTGACGGGCTGCGCCTGGATGCCATTCCGTACCTGATCGAGCGTGACGGCACCAACAATGAGAACCTGCCGGAAACCCACGACGTCCTCAAGCAGATTCGCGCCGAGATCGACGCGCATTACCCCGACCGCATGCTGCTGGCCGAAGCCAACCAGTGGCCGGAAGACACACAGCTGTATTTCGGTGACAAAAAAGGCGATGACGGTGATGAATGCCACATGGCCTTCCACTTCCCGCTGATGCCGCGCATGTACATGGCGCTGGCCCAGGAAGATCGCTTCCCGATCACCGATATTTTGCGCCAGACCCCGGAGATTCCTGCCAACTGCCAATGGGCGATCTTCCTGCGCAACCATGATGAACTGACGCTGGAAATGGTCACCGACAAAGAACGCGACTACCTGTGGAACTACTACGCCGCTGACCGACGCGCGCGAATCAACCTGGGTATTCGTCGGCGCCTGGCGCCATTGATGGAGCGCGACCGTCGCCGCGTTGAATTGCTTAACAGCCTGCTGTTGTCGATGCCGGGCACGCCGACCCTGTATTACGGCGATGAAATTGGCATGGGCGACAATATCTACCTGGGCGACCGCGATGGCGTACGTACGCCGATGCAATGGTCAATCGACCGTAACGGCGGCTTTTCGCGTGCCGACCCGGCGAGCCTGGTATTGCCGCCGATCATGGACGCGCAGTACGGCTATCAGTCGGTTAACGTCGAAACCCAGGCACAAGACCCGCATTCGTTGCTGAACTGGACCCGGCGCATGCTTGCGGTGCGCAAACAGTCCAAGGCGTTTGGCCGGGGCAGTTTGAAAATGCTCTCGCCGAGCAACCGGCGCATTTTGGCGTATACCCGGGAATTCACCGGCGAAGACGGGCGCACTGAAATCATTTTGTGCGTGGCCAACGTGTCGCGCAGCGCGCAGGCGGCAGAGCTGGACCTCTCGGCTTTCGCCGGCATGGTGCCGGTGGAGATGCTCGGCGGGAATGCCTTCCCGCCCATCGGCCAGCTGAATTTTTTACTCACGCTGGCGCCGTACGGGTTCTATTGGTTTGTGCTCGCGGCGGAGAACCAGATGCCCAGCTGGCATGTGGAACCCGCGCAGAGCCTCCCCGACTTCACCACCTTGGTACTAAAACAGCGTATGGAAGAATTGCTCGACGAACCGTGCCGCACCACCCTGGAGCAAACGGCGCTGCCGGTTTGGCTGCCCAATCGGCGTTGGTTCGCCGGCAAGGACACCGCTATTGAGCGTGTGCAAATTGCCTACGGCGTACGTTTTGGCGACGCGCAGCACCCGGTGCTGCTCAGTGAAATCGACGTGACCAGCGGCGGGCAGGTCAACCGTTATCAGTTGCCGTTTGGCTTCCTCGGTGAGGACCAGTTCACCAGCGCGCTACCGCAGCAGTTGGCGATGGCGCGCGTACGGCGCGTGCGGCAGGTGGGTTTGGTGACCGATGCGTTCAGCCTCGACCACTTCATTCGCGCGGTTATCCAGGGCTTGCAAGCTGGCACCGTGCTGACTACCAGCGAAGGCGATTTGCGCTTTGAGGCCACACCGCACCTGGCTCCGCTCCAACTGACCGAAGAGGCGCAGGTGCGTTACCTGTCGGCCGAGCAGTCGAACAGTTCGGTGGTGGTCGGCGAAAGCCTGGTGCTTAAGCTGATCCGTAAAGTCAGCAGCGGCGTGCACCCGGAACTGGAAATGAGCGCCTACCTCACCGAAGCCGGTTACCCGAACATTTCGCCGTTGCTGGGCTCGATGATCCGTCGCGATAACCAGGGCGAGGACAACTTGTTGATGATTGCTCAGGGTTATTTGAGCAACCAGGGCGATGCATGGGCCTGGACCCAAAACAGCCTGGAACGCGCGATTCGCGACGAGTTGGCGCAGGCCATGTCCGAGCAGGAGCAGCACTACAATGCCCTTGGCGAGCTGAAAGACTTTGCCGGTTTGCTCGGCCAGCGCCTCGGTGAAATGCACGTGGTACTCGGCGCGCCTACCGGCAATAAAGATTTCAAACCCGAAGCCACCACGGTCAAGGACACGCAAGCTTGGGCCAAGGATGTGGGCGCGCAAATCGACCGCGCGCTGCAATTACTCAAACTTCATCAAGCGCGGTTGAACCCCGCCGATCAGGCGCTGGTCAGTGATTTGCTGGCGCAGAAAAAAGCCATCGGCAGTCATGTCCAGGCCCTGGCGAAAGCCACGGCGGGCGGGCTGCGCATTCGCGTTCACGGTGACTTGCACCTGGGCCAGGTTTTGGTGGTGAAGGGGGATGCCTACTTGATTGACTTTGAAGGCGAGCCTGCACGACCGCTGCATGAGCGGCGCGGTAAACACAGCCCGTATAAAGACGTGAGTGGCGTGCTGCGCTCGTTTGATTACGCGGCGGCCATGGCGCTGAATGTACAAGGCGTGGATCACTCGCCCGAAGCGGACACCGCCCGCAAGCGCGTGACCGATCGCTACCTCAGTGAAGCGCGTGAGGCCTTTACCCAGGCTTATCACCAGGCGACGTCTACACTGGCGCATGCCTGGCAGGATGCTGAGGGCCAGCGTGCAGCACTGACCTTGTTCAGTCTGGAAAAGGCCGCGTACGAAGTGGCTTACGAAGCGGAAAATCGCCCGACCTGGTTGCCGGTGCCGTTGCAAGGTTTGCACGGACTGCTCAGCGGGCTTACACCTATATCGAAAACTGCACGCGGTGGGGAGAATTCATGAGTTTTACAGATAAACAACCGCTGCAATCGACATTGAAGGCGATGCCGGCGTCCCACGACGTTGAAGCGCTGGTACGCGCCGAGCACCCGGACCCCTTCTCGATTCTGGGGCCGCACGATGACGACCATGGCGGCCAATTCATCCGCGCGTTTTTGCCCGAAGCCCTGAGCGTTCAGGTGTTGACGCGTGACGGCGGTGAACCGATCGGCAGCCTGGATGCGACTCAGGTACCGGGCTTGTTTATCGGGCATTTCACGACGCGCCAGGCTTACCTGCTTAAAATTCAGTGGGCCGGTGGCGAGCAAATCACCGAAGACCCGTACAGCTTCAGCCAATTGCTGCTGGGCGAGATGGACCTGTACCTGTTTGCCGAAGGTAACCACCGCGACCTCAGCAGTTGCCTCGGCGCGCAGGTCACCAGCGTAGATGGCGTGCAAGGTGTGCGCTTCGCCGTCTGGGCGCCAAATGCCCGACGCGTGTCGGTGGTGGGTGATTTCAATATCTGGGACGGCCGCCGGCATCCGATGCGCTTGCGGCATCCGTCGGGGGTGTGGGAGATCTTTGTCCCGCGTCTGCAACCGGGCGCGGCCTACAAATACGAGATTCTCGGCGCCAATGGCATTTTGCCGCTTAAGGCTGACCCGATGGCGCTGGCCACCCAGTTGCCGCCCGACACCGCCTCCAAAGTTGCCGCGCCGTTGCACGTGGATTGGCAGGACGACGCGTGGATGCAGTCGCGCGCCGAGCGCCAACACCCTTCGGCGCCGCTGTCGATTTACGAGTTGCATGTGGGTTCATGGCAGTGCGAGCTGGACGAGTCCGGTGAAGTGTCGCGCCAGTATGGCTGGCGCGAACTCGCCGAGCGCTTGATTCCGTATGTACAGGAACTGGGTTTTACGCATATCGAACTGATGCCGATCATGGAGCACCCGTTCGGCGGCTCGTGGGGCTATCAGGCGTTGTCGCAATTTGCGCCGACCGCACGCTTTGGTTCGCCCGACGATTTCGGGTTCTTCATCAATGCCCTGCACCAGGCCAATATCGGCGTGATTCTCGACTGGGTGCCGGCGCATTTCCCCACCGATACCCACGGGCTGGCGCAATTCGACGGCACTGCGCTGTACGAATACGCCAACCCGCTGGAAGGCTTCCACCAGGATTGGGACACGCTGATCTACAACCTCGGCCGCACCGAAGTTCACGGGTTCATGCTGGCCTCGGCGTTGCACTGGCTTAAACACTTTCATATCGATGGCCTGCGCGTGGATGCGGTGGCGTCGATGTTGTATCGCGACTACTCACGCAAAGCCGGCGAATGGGTGCCTAACCGGCATGGCGGCCGCGAGAATCTCGAAGCCATCGATTTCCTGCGTCATTTGAACGATGTGGTTGCCTTGGAAGCGCCCGGCGCGCTGGTGATTGCCGAAGAGTCGACGGCCTGGCCGGGTGTGAGCCAACCGACCCAGCAGGGCGGTCTGGGCTTTGACTACAAGTGGAACATGGGTTGGATGCACGATTCGCTGCATTACATTCAGCAAGACCCGGTGTACCGCGCCCATCATCACAGCGAACTGAGTTTTGGCTTGGTGTATGCCTGGTCCGAGCGTTTTATCCTGCCGATTTCCCACGATGAAGTGGTGCACGGTAAACATTCACTGATCGACAAGATGCCCGGTGACCGCTGGCAGAAGTTTGCCAACCTGCGCGCGTACTTGAGTTTCATGTGGATGCACCCGGGCAAAAAGCTGCTGTTCATGGGCTGCGAGTTCGGCCAGTGGCGCGAGTGGAACCACGACCAGCAGCTCGATTGGTACTTGTTGCAGTACCCCGAGCACCGTGGCGTGCAGAAGCTGGTTGGCGACCTGAACCGCTTGTACCGCGAGGAACCAGCGCTGCACGAACAGGACGATGCACCGCAGGGCTTCCAATGGCTGATTGGCGACGATGCGGTCAATAGCGTCTACGCGTGGCTGCGCTGGAGCAAGGGCGGCAAGCCGGTGCTGGTGGTGGCCAACTTCACGCCGGTACCGCGTGAGGCCTATTCGGTCGGCGTACCCTTTGCCGGGCGCTGGAGCGAGGTGATCAACAGTGATGCCGACACGTACGCGGGCTCCAATTATGGCAATGGAGGGGAAGTGTTCACTCAGGATGAGCCGCGCCATGGGCAGCCAGTGTCGTTGTCGTTGAATCTGCCTCCTTTGGGCGTGTTGATTCTGAGGCCTCAAGCGCTCTAACGGCTCTAGCGTAACGGTTTGTGTTGTCCGTGCTGCTGGCGAGGTGCCACAATGCCGCCTTTGTGGTGGCAGTCGGGGCAGACGGACTTCATGAATAGCCTAGGACGTGGGCAGGACCAGGATGGTTTTATCGAACAGCAGGTGCGAACAGATCGTTTGCACCAGCTTTTTCGCCAATCGTTCGCGGCTATTTTCGGCGGCTACCTGGGCGCAATTATGCTCTGCTGGCTGTGTTGGGAGCGTTTTGACCACACGGTTATGCTGGTCTGGCTCGTGGCGCTGGCGGCGTCTTCGCTGTTACGGCTGAAGATGTTCATGGGCTGGTTTCGCTGCCCCGACAGCGGGCGCACGCCCGAGCGTTGGGAGCGCCGCTATGCGCTCACGTTGATGCTGTCTGCCGGTGTGTGGGGCATTGGCGCACTGGCGGTGATGCCTCCCGACGACCGTCTTTCGCAGGTTGTGGTGATGTTGTTTACGGTCGGCATGTCGGTCAGCGCGGTCTCGTGTTATTCGGCTTATCGCTATATGACGCTGGGCTCCATGGCCCTGGTGCTGATGCCATGCACCGTGTGGTTGCTGTTTCAGCCATCGTCGATGCAAGTGGGCGTGGGCATTGCAGTGCTGGTGTTCTCGACCTTTGTGGTCAGCGCTACGCGTAAATTTTCCGATGCGCTCGAAAAAGCCTTTCGCCTGACCCGGCAAATGGAGCGCGCACGCAATATTTCTACGCACGCCGCGCAGACCGATGAACTCACCGGGCTGATGAACCGCCGCGCGTTTTTCGAAAATGCCCATGTGTTGTATGCGCAGTGTCGCCACCAACAGCAACCGCTGTGCGTACTGATGATGGACATGGATCACTTCAAGCAGATCAACGACACCTACGGCCACCAGGCGGGTGACCAAGTGCTGCGGCAGATCGGCGAGGTGATCAGCGCATCGTTTCGTCAGGCTGATGTGTATGGTCGGCTCGGTGGCGAGGAGTTTGCGGTGCTGCTGCCCAATACCACGCTGGACACCGCACGGGGCATTGCCGAGCAACTGGTCAAGGCGATTTCCGGCCTGGTCTCCGACCCGGTGCAGGGCGTGACCGCAAGCCTTGGCGTTGCCGCCACCCATCACCTTGATATGGACCTGCACGGCCTGATGAACAGCGCCGACAAGGCGCTTTACCGCGCCAAGGCGCTCGGCCGCAACCAGGTCGCCTTCGCAGAATAGGGCAGGGACGCGGTAGCCTTCAGTCCTTGAGCATCGACTTGGCCAACGCGCAGGCCACCTGTTCGGCAGAGTACGGCTTGGCGAGGAATTCGAACCCTTCGTAGCCACTGTCGGCCAACTCTTCGCTGTAGCCCGACGTGATCACCACCGGCAGATCGGGCCGGCGCTGGCGCAGCAGCTTGGTCATCGCTACGCCCGTCATGCCTGGCATCACCACGTCCGAAAACACCGCGTCGAACCCCGAGGCATCCGGGCCAGCCAGCGCCAATGCCTGCTCGGCGTTGGTGGCCCAGGTGGTCTGGTAGCCCAGGTCCTGCAAGATTTGATTGGCAAAACGACCGACTTCGAGGTTGTCTTCGACGATCAAAATATGCAGCAGGGCGGCGTCGTGCGCTGTGTGCAGGGCCACGCCGTGATCGTGCTGCGGCGCGCAAGGCTGCTCAGCCACGGGCTCTGCTTGCGGCAGGTACAGGGTAAATACGCTGCCCTGGCCAAGGTTGCTGGCCACGTCGATGTTGCCGCCGGACTGTTTGGCGAACCCGAACACCTGCGACAAGCCCAAACCGGTGCCTTTGCCCACGGCCTTGGTGGTAAAAAACGGGTCGAAAATGCGCTCTACGATGTCAGCCGAAATACCGATGCCGGTGTCGAGCAGTGAAACACTCACAAACGGCTGGTGTACGGCGGCATCGCCACGAATGCTTGGCAGCGCCGCCACATTCGCCACGCGCAGTGTGAGTGTGCCTTGACCCTGTATGGCATCGCGGGCGTTGAGGGCGATGTTGATCAGCGCCGTTTCAAACTGGCTCACGTCGACACTTACATAGCAGGGCTCATAGCAGGGCTCATAGCAAGTCTGCTCGGGCACTTCCGTGCGCACCTGAATACGTGCACCGGTGACGCTTTCAAGCATCTCGCCGATATTTTTCACCCGTTGGCCGGCGTCGAACACTTGCGGGTTGAGCGGCTGGCGGCGCGCAAAGGCGAGTAATTGACTGGTGAGCTTGCTGGCGCGTTCGACCGTGTCCGAGACCGCGCCCATGTAGCGTTGGCGGCGTGCTTCGGAAAGCCCTGGCTGGCGCAAGAAGTCCACCGAGGAGCGAATGATGGTCAGCAGGTTGTTGAAGTCATGGGCCACGCCGCCGGTCAACTGGCCAATGGCTTCAAGCTTTTGCGACTGATGCAGGGCGGCCTCGGTTCGGGCCAGTGCGGCGGTACGTTCTTCGACCCGCCGCTCCAGGGTGGCATTGAGTTCGGTAATTGCCGCCAGGCCCTCGCGTACAGCGGTGTCGGCGCGTACACGCTCGATGTGCGCCCACGAACGTTCGGTGACTTCGCCGACCAGTGCCAGTTCATAGGGCGACCAGACACGCGGGGATTTATCGTGCACGGCCATCAGCGCCGTCAGGCGGCCATGCTTGATCAGCGGGAAACACACCGACGCGGTGACGCCCAGCGCCTGGTAGCGGGCCGACTCCTCAGGGATGAACTCCTCGCGGTTATCGCGAATCACCAGCGGTTCACCGGCGCTTAACTGTTCTACCGCCCGCGCGCCAAAGGTAGACAGGCTGTAGCGCCCAACGATATTTGGCGAGCCTTGCGCGACCCAGTTGCCGCGAATGGTGAAACCGTCTTCATCGGCATCCATATCGGCGTAGGAACAATTCGACACGCCCAAATGCTCGGCCAGCAGGCGCGTGGTGGTGGTCATGATGGCTTCGGCGTCGTGGGCATTCACGACGTGACTGCTGATGGCGTCGAGCACGGCCAGGCGCCGAGCCAGAAATACCGTAGCGGTGGTTTCCGTGACCGTATTGAGCATGCCGACAACCGTGCCTTGAGGGTCGCGAATAGGGCTGTAGCAAAACGTGAAGTACGCCTGCTCTGGGCCGCTGCCGCGCTCAACCACCAAGGGGTAATTTTCGATGTAGGTGGCATGCCCCTGAAAGGCGGCGTTGGCGATGGGGCTGACTTCGGCCCAGACCTCGCTCCAGGTTTCGCTGAATGCGCGCCCCAACGCGCTGGGTTTATCGCCAAGAATCGGCACAAACGCATCGTTGTAGAGCGTAATCAGGTGTTGCCCCCAAATGATGGCCTGCGGGAAGCTCGACGCGAAGCTCAGTGCAACAGTGGTTTTGAGCACATCGGGCCACTCTTCAAGCGGCCCCAGCGGGGTACTCGCCCAATTGTGCAGGCGTACCTTCTCGGCCATGTCGCTGCTGCTTTGCAGCCAGTTCATCATTCGGTCAACACCTTATTTACCGCGGCCTCGAAGTCACCTGAGTGCACCAGCGCACTCAGCAACAGACACGCATCCACGCTGCCAGTTCAGCGCGATTATCCATGAGATGGCAATGTGATGTCTCACTCCGTTTGAATAGGTTGGTATGGCTGGCCGCGTGAGGCCGTCCAGGCGTGCTATTGCGCGCCCAAAACCGCCGTCCAATAAATGCCTGCATCACTCTTCGGGTCCATGGCGTAGGCCGCGCCCAACTCACGAAACTGCGGGTTCATCAGGTTGGCACAGTGGCCGGGGCTGGCGAGCCAGCCGTCGACCACCTTGCGCGGCGTGTCGAGGCCGGCGGCGATGTTTTCGCCAATATTTTTTGCCCCATAGCCCGCCAATTCGGCGCGGTCGCCGGGCGTACGGCCATCGTGGTCGAGGTGGTCGAAGAAATTGCCGTTGGCCATATTGCGCGTGTGGCTATTTGCCGCATCGGCCAGGTTGTCGTTCCACGACAACGGTGTGGTCGCGGTAAAGGCTTGGCTGCCGCATTGGCGCGGCTGTTCTCGCGCCGCATTGACCAGGCTCAGCAGTTGCTTGCCTTCGGTCTGCCAGTCGCCCAAGCCGCTGGAGAGCAGCGGGCGGGCCAGCACGATGCGCCAGTCCTGGCCGCTGTTGCTCACGCCGATGTCGACAAATTGCGGGTCGAGCACCACACGACAGAAGCTCTCGCGCACGGCTTTCATCGCCGCCTCGGCGTTTTTAGGCCCGGACAGGCTGATAGCCTGCACATTCACCATGGGGTACGCAGCCCGCGCCAGTGCCTGCTGTAAATCGCCGACATTGGTCGCCGGCAGCACCAGCCGCGTATCGCTGGCCAGTGGCGGCAGTTCCTGGGAACCCTGATTACCGCAGCGCTGAACCTGGCTGCGGTACTGATTGATCTGTTGCACCAACTGAGTTTCTTCATCCGCCATCGCGCTGGCGCAGAACGCCAGACTGGCGGCCAGCGTCGTAAGACCCATCATCAATGACAGCACGCGCATGGACGTTACCCTTGAGCTTGAAAGTGCCCATGATGCGCGATGTAGCCCGGTGTGGTGCAACGCCTTTTTTGTTTTTTTGCCTCAACGGGTGTTCTGCAGGGGCTGATCAGCCGCTCGCCACACTGTTGTAACGGGTACAATCGCCGCTGCCTTGACGCAAAATTCCAGGAATGTACATGTTCAGCCTTACCCGTTACACCACGCCGTGCCCCGAGTCGATCAATAGCCAGATCCTGCAGATGGTGGTGGACAACCTCACCGACATCAGCGCCGTCGCGCTGGCGCCGAGTAACCTGCTCTATAACATCTATCAATACGCAATTGGCTTTGAGGTGCACCTGTACCTGGAAGCGCTGGGCGGAGCCAAGGGCATTGCGGTTGAACTGATCGTGGCCACGGCTGCGCAGGACCCCGAAAAGGTCATCGGCTTTCTGCTGTACTTGCCGGTAAAAGACGACCCCGAGGCGTGCGGTATTGCGTTCATGGCGGTGCAGGCAGGCTGTCGGCGCCAGGGCGTGGCGCGCGCGATGATGCGCGAGGTGCTGGCGCGTTACCCTCACGCCGAGTTGGCGTGCGCCGTGGAAAAGGTCGCGGTGTTCGAGGCCTTTGGCTTTCAAGTACGCGGCGCGCGTGGCACTCAGGTGTTGATGAACACCCGTGACTACGGCACCGATGGCCTGATGGGCGTGTTGGACGTAGCGGCGATTTACCAATCGCTGGAGGTTCGGCAGATTCACACCTACCTGCTGCAAAAACACGGCAAGCGCGCGATGACCGATGCGGAGAAACAGCGTGATCGGCATCTGGATCAATTAACACGCAAGGTCCAGCGCTTTGTGAGTGAGCGCCAGGCCTGAATGCAAAAAACCTTCCCGGGAAGGTTTTTATCGGTTAAGTCAAGCGGCGCCGCGTTCGACCATCGCCACAATCATTGCGAATAACTCGTGCTGCGCCTCGTCGCGGCTGATGTCGCCATTGGCCGCCGCCTGCGACAACGCTTCGGCTGCGCCGAGCATGCCGCGCAGGCCAGCTTGGGACACACTGGCGCCGGGCGCGAACGGCGCCAGTGCATCGCGGCATTTGTCGAGGAAGATGGCCTCGTATTTGCGCTTCAGGGTTTCCAGCTCCGGGGAACTGCTTAACGCGGCAATGACCCCCGGAATCTCCCGCCCTTGTAACAACACGCAATCGACGTAACACGCGGCGATCACCTGCGCGCGTTCGCCCAGCGTCGCGCTGCTGGTCTGCAGGGCTTCGTCAAATACCTGGTTCTGGCGCGCGTCAAAGTCCTCATACAGTGCCGCCAACAGCCCTGCGCGGGTGACGAAATGGTCGTAGACCACCGGTTTGGTCACACCTGCCAGCTCAGCCAGGCGGCCGAGCGTCAGGGCATCAGTGCCCTCGGCGCGCACCAGTTGCCAGGCGACGTCGAGCAATTGGCGCAGGCGGTCTTCACGTGAAAGGCGTCGGCGTGGGGCAGGGGATTCAGTGCTTGACATGCTTATATACCAAAAGTAACTTGATTCGGGCAACTTACCAAAAGTAGCTTACCAAACGTAGCCTACTAACCGTAGCTTTGGCCGAGCCTAAACCGAATTGGAGTCACTGTCATGCACGCACTGATCGTTGTTGCTCACCACGACCCGGCATCCCTCACCCACGGCGTGGCGGCGCAAGTGGCGGCGGGGCTGACCGCCTGCGGCCACACGTACGAAATCGCCGACCTTGCCGCCGAAGGCTTCGACCCGCGCTACAGCGCCGCCGACCATCGGGTGCACCGCTCGCAAGCCGCACCGCCCGCCGAGATCCTTGCCGAACAGGCGCGCATCGACCGCGCCGACGCAGTGGTGCTGGCGTTCCCGATCTACTGGTGGTCGTTGCCGGGTTTGCTCAAAGGCTGGATCGACCGTGTGTTCGTCAACGGCTGGGCGATTGACTACGGCCCGGACACACCCGTGGTGAAAAAGCTGCGGCACCTGCAGGTGCATTTATTGGCGCTGGGCGCTGCGGATCAAAGCGCGTTTGATCGGCACGGTTATGCCAACGCCATGCGCACGCAAATCGACTACGGGATCTTTGATTACTGTGGTGCGCAGGTGCTGACATCAAGGTTGCTGCTGGAGTCGGAGTCAGGCGGCGCCGAAGCGCATTTGCACAGCGCCATGGCGTTGGGGCGGCAGATGTTCGAGCGGCCCCGGCTGCGTGAAAACGCCTGAGCGGAGGCTGCCGCGGCTCAACCCTGGCCAAACAGGTCGTGGGCATCGAGCAAGCGGTAGGCGATTTCCGGGCGTTTTTCCATACCGCGACGGATCGCCGCCGGAATCGATTGCCGGGTTTTGCGGCACATGCCCGGCAGGTCGTCGATGACGATTTGAATCCCGCGCATGCTCTTGACCTCGGTGTGCCCCGGCGCGATATGCACGCGGATACCGAGTTGTTGGTACATCAGCTGTTGCATGCGTTCGAGGTCTTGCAGGCTTTTGAGGTCTTCGAGGCGCTCGATCAGCTTTTTCTCTTCGTGGCGCGTCAGGTTGAGAATCCGCAGGTCGGCGCCGGGCGCTTGCAGCAGCTGTTCGCGCTCGCAGACGCACGCGCCGGGCGGGCAGGGTTGGCGAATGGTCATGTGCAGTGCCTCCCCATTCCGGCGCGGCGGCTTCAGTAGCTCAGCGCAACCCCAAGACTGCCCAAGGCCTTCCAGTAGTCAGGGTAGGTCTTGGCGACGCAGTCCGGGTCTTGAATGCGGATTCCCGAGACCTTCAGCCCGGCCAAGGCAAAGCACATGGCGATGCGATGGTCGGCGTGGGTGTCGATCAGCGCGGTGCACGCCGTACCGGCGAGTGCAGGGTCACTGGCGACCAGCAAGTCATCACCTTCGATGCGCGCAAGGCCTGGGCGTATTTGATTCAGACCGTCGTGCAGCGCTTGCACGCGGTCACATTCCTTCACGCGCAGGTTGGCCAGTTCGGTAAAACGCACCGGCGTGTTGTTGAACGCGGCGAGCACGGCCAGGGTCGGGATGGCGTCTTGCATCTGCGAGCCGACGACCGTCGCCTGCATCTGCGGGAACTGCGCGATCACCGCTTGGGCCTTGGCATCCGGCTGGGTGAAGTCTTGCGCCGCCACGCCAATGTCGATGCGGCCACCGGTCAGCACTTCGGCCGCCCACAAATAGGTCGCCGCCGAGGCGTCGGGCTCGATCAGGTAATCATGCGCGGTGTAGCCGGTGGGGGCGACGCGCCACGTGGTGTCATCCACCACCTCGACCTGTGCGCCGAAGGCCCGCATGCAGTCCAGCGTCAGGTCTACATAGCCACGCGCGCCGATGTCTTTGCCGGTCAGCGCAACGTCAATCGGTGCTTCACCGCAGGCGCCGAGCATCAGCAGGGCCGACACGTACTGACTGGACAAACCGCCGTCAATTTCAAAGCGCTTGGCGTGCACCTTGCCCACGCCATGCACTGTAACCGGTGGGCACCCAGTCGGGCTGTCGACGCGGATACCGTTCTGGCCGAGGGTGGCCAGCAGCGGGCCAATCGGGCGTTTTTGCATGTAGTCGTCGCCGTCCAGCACCACGGTGCCGTTGACGGTGGCCACGGCCGCGGTGAGAAAACGCATCGCGGTGCCCGCATTCCCGAGAAACAACGCGTGCGCCGGCAATTGCAGCTTGCCCGAGCTTGTGACCACAAAGGTGGTGTCATCCGGCTCGTCGATGTTCACGCCCATCGCGCGCAGGGCCACCGACATATGGCGGGTGTCATCGCTTTTCAGTGCGCCGCTCAAACGGCTGGTGCCCTTGGCCAGCGCCGCCAGCAACAGCGCGCGGTTGGTAATGGATTTGGAGCCGGGGGGCGCGACCTTGCCGTTCAGCGGTGAATTGGGCGGTGTAACGGTCACGGTTTTCTGCGAACTCAAGGTACAAGGCTCCTGATCAAGGCAATGGGGTGCGCGGTGGTCGACGGGCGGACCCGAATAATCGGGCATAGACGCGGTGCTTGTCGAGGCTTAGCGCTGGGCTAGCCAGTAATCATGCAGCGCCCGCGCCGCCGGTTCGATGGCGCTGACACGCTGCTGATGCGCCTGCACATCGAGGTCTGCCGGCAACTCAAAGTTATCCTGCTCGGCGCACCAGGAGATTTTCTCGAGTTGGCCGGCCTGTTCGGTGGGCAGTGGCGGCCAATCGCCGATAGCGGCGCCGCGCACATAGCCAAAGCACCATTCCTCGGCGAGCGTCACGATTTGGCCCTGATGCTCGGTCTCATCGAAACGTGCCTTGAAACCCTGCGCATCGCTGGCCAACTGCGCTGCCAGCGTGTTCATGTGGCGTACGCACAGGTCCAGAAAGTGCTGGGCCTCTTCCAGGCTTTCCCACTGTGGGTTCTGGCCACCCCAGATGGCCGGGAACCACTCGCCGATGTCGACCTGTGTTGGGCTCGACACCAGCGCGGTGAAGTAACCGTCGAGTTCGGCCAGGTTCAGCACCGAATGGTCGTCGCCGTACTTGAGCAGGGTGGCTTCGACAGAGTCGAAGTCGGCGGGCGCGAGGGGGTGGGCGTGCATGGGCATATCCTTTATACGTCGAGCGCCGCTGACGGGGCGGCTTAAAGCGCAAAGAATGGCGCGTAGGGCGGTTTTTATCCAGCGTTTTCCAGACGTTGGCACAGCGTACTGTATTGTTGCCCGTCCGGCTTTTGGCTGATGCGCCGTCGCGCTCCCTTGATATAGTTCGGGCCTTATCACTCGCCAGTCAGGGGCTACTGCCATGTCCGAATACCAAGCTTTCGTCGTCGAACTTGCAGGCAACGTTGCGCATGTGCAGATCAACCGTCCGGAAAAGGTCAACGCGATGAACGCGGCCTTCTGGACCGAGATCATTGACATCTTCCAATGGGTTGAGGATACCGACGCCGTGCGCGCCGTGGTGCTCAGCGGCGCGGGCAAACATTTCTCCTCCGGTATCGACTTGATGATGCTCGCCTCGGTGGCCAATGACCTCGGCAAGGACGCGGGCCGCAATGCCCGCCTGCTGCGCCGCAAGATCCTTGAGCTGCAGGCCTCGTTCAACGCGGTCGACCAGTGCCGCAAGCCGGTATTGGCGGCGATCCAGGGCTACTGCATCGGCGGCGCCATCGACCTGATCAGCGCTTGTGACATGCGTTACGCCGCTGAAGACGCGCAGTTTTCGATCAAGGAAATCGACATGGGCATGGCCGCCGACGTCGGCACCTTGCAACGCCTGCCACGCATTATCGGCGATGGCATGCTGCGTGAACTGGCCTACACCGGCCGCCCATTCGGCGCCGAGGAGGCGCGCAGCATTGGCTTGGTCAATCGCGTGTATGCCGACCACGCAAGCTTGTTGGCGGGCGTGATGGAGATCGCGCAGCAAATCGCCGCGAAGTCGCCGATTGCCGTGACCGGCACCAAGGCGATGATCAGCTACATGCGTGACCACACGGTGAATGATGGCCTGGAATACGTTGCCACGTGGAACTCGGCTATGTTGCAATCCAACGATCTGCGCGTGGCTATTGCGGCCCATATGAGCAAACAGAAACCTGAATTTGTGGATTGACTGACATGACCCCAGGCTGGATTACCACGACCCTGCTGGACAACGACGCCCCCGGCGGCTGGGCTGTTGCCCGCAGCCGCGAGGGCTTTTTGCAGGATGCCAACGGCCCGCTGTTCCCACGCGAATGGCTCAAGCGCCAAGACCTGTCGGTGTTCGCCGAACAGGGCATCGGCCACCTCGACGGTGAGCCGGTGTACCTGCTGGAACTCAACGCACCCTGCGAGGTGCCAGGTTGCAGTTGGCAGGGCTTGCGCGCTTTCATGCTGCAAGGCGACCACACGTTATACAAAGTGTTGGGTTATGCCGCGCAGATCGGCACCTGGGCGCGCGAGCATCGTTTTTGCGGCAGTTGCGGCCAGGCCATGGTTCAAGTGCCGCGCGAGCGGGCCATGCATTGCCAGGCCTGTGACCTGCGCAGCTACCCGCGCATTTCACCGAGCATGATTGTGCTGGTGACGCGCGGTGATGAGATCTTGCTGGCGCGTTCGCCGCGTTTTGTGACCGGGGTGTACAGCACGTTGGCAGGCTTTGCCGAGCCGGGTGAGTCGGCCGAAGACTGCCTGATCCGCGAAGTGCGCGAAGAAGTGCAGGTAGAGGTCCGGAATATCCAGTACATGGGCAGCCAATGCTGGCCGTTTCCGCATTCGATGATGCTGGGCTTTCACGCCGAGTACGCCGGTGGTGACATCGTGCCGCAGGCCGATGAGATCGAAGACGCGCAGTGGTTCAACATTCACGCGCTGCCGCCGTTGCCGGCGTCACGTTCGATTGCGCGCTACTTGATCGACCTCTATGTGGCCCGTCGCCTAGGCCACGCTGAACCAGTGTTGCCAGGCTAGGCGCACGGTCAGGCCGAGGACCACGGTGATAAACACCGGGCGAATGAATTTGGCGCCGCCGCTGATTGCGCTGCGTGCGCCAAAGAACGCGCCGCCCATTACCGAAACACCCATGGCCAGGCCGACGATCCAATCCACCGAGCCGTTGAAGATAAACACCGACAGCGCCGCCGCGTTGCTGACGAAGTTCATGCTGCGCGCCACGCCGCTGGCTTTTACCAGGTCGATAGGGTGCAACAGCATCGTGCTCACGGTCCAGAACGCACCCGTGCCGGGGCCGGCTACGCCATCGTAGAAGCCGAGGCCGAAGCCCTGGGTCGATTGCCATTTTTTCTTGATCGGCGCATCGGCGTCCAGCGGCGCCTTGGGCGTGCCGCCGAACAACAGGTAAACGCCACAGCCGAAGACGATCACCGGGAGCATTTTGTTCAGGGTTTCGGCCGGCAAGTAGTGGGCGACCACCGCACCGGCGAAGGCGCCGATCAGCGTGCCGACGATGGCGTGGACCCATTGGCGCGGATGGAACAGCTTGCGCCGATAAAAGGTGAAGCTGGCGGTGGCGGAGCCGAACGTCGAGCTGAGTTTGTTGGTGCCGAGCACCAGGTGCGGCGGCATGCCGGCGGTGAGCAGGGCCGGCGTGGTGAGCAAGCCGCCGCCGCCGGCGATGGCGTCGATAAAGCCGGCAATGAAGGCTACAACGGCCAAAATGGCCAGGGTTGTCAGGTCTACGCTGAGTTCAAAGGGCATGGGCAGGGCTTATTGTTGGCAGGGCGCAGAAGGGGCTGCGCCGAAGGGCCTATCTTACCTGCTGAAGTAGGCAGAACCAACTGTGTGGGAGGGCTTGCTGCCGATGGCGAAGGGCCAGTTTCGGGGTGTGGACGGGCTTTATCTCTGAAGCCCAATACAGTCAACTGTGGGAGGGGCTTGCTCCCGATAGCGGTGTGTCAGTCGACTTAT